>CAMHLH010000302.1 GCA_946185925.1 uncultured Treponema sp. | reverse complement strand
CGGATTCAAGGACGGTGATGCTGACTCTTCCGAAATAGTCGCTTTTGTCGCTTTTCCAGACATACAGTTCCTGCTTGTAGCCTCGCCGCTCGTCAGAGATTCTGAACGTGAAGTCTTCCGTAACGTTTTCAGAGTCGTAGGTAAGGATGTACTCGCTTCTTGCTGCCTCCACCGTGTTTCCGTTCTTGTCCTTGTACATCACCACAAGACCCGTCTCGTCAAAGTGGTCGCCCGCCTTGTACGTCGTTTTCAGAGGCTCGCTTTCAATCCAGATTTCTGTAGGCGAAAATTTGTTTATGAATATGACGGTAATGTATTCCCAAACACTGCCGTCGTATTTCACGCCAATGTAGTTTGCGTTGTACTCGTCTCCTTTCTCTGCGTCCGATTCTGTGAACACATATCCGTCTTCCAGCTCCATGCCGTCCAACAACAGCTTGAAGTCGCCCCTGTCGAGAGTTGCTGTGTTTCCGTCTGCATCTGTGTATTGAAGTTTGAGACCCGCGCTGTCGAACGCTTCGCCTTCCATGTATGTTATCTTGTCCATGTATTGGAGAATCGTAATGCTGCCGTTCTGGTAGCCATTTTCCCCATAGATTGGAACATTTTCCTCTTCATAAATGAGAAAACTAATCGATGTAGAGACGTTTTTATACCAAACCTCAATTTCGCATTTTCCCACGTCGTCGCTCGTGAACGTGTACCCAAGGCTTACTTTCGTTTCTCCTTTCCTGAACTCGCAGTCGGAGATTGGAATCGGCACTATTTCTTCTGAATAATACGCGTATGCCTGCAAGTCGTTAGCGTTGAGTTCTTCTCCCACCCAATACCAGGTTCGGCTCGTAAAAACGACAACTCTTGTAATGGAATCGTCTGTCGATGTCTCTTCCTTGTTTCCTGTCTCTTCCTTGTTTCCTGTCGCGTCCTTGTTTCCTGTCGCGTCCGAGCACGCGCATAGAAACGCGCTTGCGATTATGGAGATTAAAATCAGCAGCTTTTTTTTCATCTGTTCCTCCTTTTTTCATCAAATCCTATGTACAAAGCAGTGTCCCTCCAATCGTTCAAAATGGGATTTTCGCATAAACCAAATGGGGATATGCGGAATTTTCAGTTCAAAAAAAGTTTGTGATGAACTAGGATTTTGTTCATGGTGTTTTTGGGGCATAAAATTCGTAAAAATGTCGCGCTCGTGTGCGTGAGTCTTGTGTTCGTTTTTCTGGTTCTGCTTTTCATCGGAAAGGATGGAAACGGAAAGCCCGTAGTCGGCGCGAAACTCGTTGTGGACGAAACGGGGACGGCGGCCGCCGAGGAGATTTATCTGCGTTTTTTGAATGGCGAGGGAAAAACGTATGCGTCCCACCTGCTCGACCTTGGTTTTTTCTCCGGCAACGCTTGGCTTTTGCTTGGCGAATCGGGTGATGGCAATGATGGAACTGTAGTCGACCTCGGCCCTGAACCGATTGACCGGGCGGATTTGTTCGCTTTTGACGCTGTTGAGAAGACATGGAAGATTTTTGACAGTTGCGGCCGTCAGGTTCTGAATGCCGAGAAAAAAGTCATCACGGAGCAGGATTCTCTGAGAATACCCCCCCCCATATATGTATAGTGGTTGCATCCTGGTTCGCATCAGGAGTTTCGACTTCACATCGTTGTGCCTAAGGACGTTTTCGGAGCACGACTATTCGATGCGCTGCCTGCGCTTCTCCCAGGTGCAAATCGCGCTCGTAACGCTGATGGTTTCGTCGCTGATTTTTCTCGTGGTTTCGGCGTGGTTTTTCAAGAATCTCCTTTTTGGGCTTCTCGCTGGAATGAATTTCTGTTTTTTGATGTACATCGTCTGCATGACGGGGGTCGGCAGCACTTTCCTCTACAACCCGCTTTGCCAACTGAGTTTCACCCGGGCGTTGAGCTATTTCTTCAGCGGTGTCGGATTCACGATTCTTCTGGTGTTCTTTATGAATTTTCACGGAATCATCGGTAAACTCTACCAGATTTTTCTCAAGGTTCTTCTAGTTCTCGGTGTAACGGCATCGTGCCTGTATCTCTTCGTTCCCAGCATCAAGATTCTCACCATAGTCTCTCTTGTCGCTGTGGTTCTCGGCTGTTCGCTTATCATCTTCCTCAATTTGCGTTTCCTCGCTAAAAGGAAATTCGAGTATCTGACACTTGTCGGAGCGTGGATTCCCCTGTTCGTCTACGTCATACTGAGGCAGTCTGTCCACATCGCGCGCTTCTTTATGGATGCGGAATTTGTCGGTCGAATTTTCGAGAACGACTATTATTTTGGATACTCTCTCTGCTTCCTTGTGAACATCACGGTCTACGCCAGGAGCGTGTTCAGGGCTGCTACAAAGAAAACGACGAAGGCGCAGACCCTGTTCAAGAAATTCTCTCTTACGGAGCGGGAAATTGCCGTCGCAGAGCTTGTCCTGAAGCACTACACGAACCAAAGTATCGCCGAAACCCTTTTCATAGACAGAAGCACCGTCAGCTCCCACGTCAAGAACATATACAAGAAAATGGGGGTCACAAAAAGAACAGAGTTCGTCGCGCTTGTGCTCGAATAAGCCTCCTCCTTGGAAAATTCCCTGTTCGACAGCCCCTTCCCCTCTAGCAGAAGATGAATTTCGAGAGCCAGTGCAGGACGAAAATTGCGATGCATCAGCCCATGAGGACATATGTCGATATCTTCTTGACCTGCTTCGACTTTTTCACGCCGTATTTGCACCAGATTGCGAAGTGCTCGCAGTTGTTCCAGGCGAGCCTGTACTAGCCCTTCATTTCGCCGAGTTGTGACTTTGAAAGACCCGTCTTCGCTGAACGTGTAAGAGAAATCTTGTTTGCTGTATTCATCGGCATCTGCGAACCAGAATACCGTGTAGAGCCCTGAGCCGCTTTTTCGTTGCATTTTTTCTTCGTCGTATGAAAAATAGTATTTTCCGTTACATGACAGTATTGAACAGTCAGGCGATGAATAACTATACAAAAAAAAGTAACCGCGTAAGTTTTTTTAAGTTTCAAAAAAGAAATCCGCAAGGTTCTCTTCAGTTTGTACACACAAAATACCATGTAAGTGCATGATGATACTTTGCAAATTTTTTGAAACTAACTTATTATAGTTTTCATGAATTTGAAAACTATTCAAGCTATCATTCTTCAAAATCAGAAACTTTTGTCGGAGGGGGAGTCTGTGGTTCAGAGGACTCTTCGCATTGAGACGATACCGAAAAAAGCGGCGGTTTTGATTGGAATTAGAAGGTGTGGAAAATCCACTTACATACGAAATCTCGTTTCA
>CAMHLH010000301.1 GCA_946185925.1 uncultured Treponema sp. | reverse complement strand
CCTGACACAATTCTCAAAAAAGGAGTGAAAAATGCACAAAGCTGACGAAAAGA
This sequence comes from uncultured Treponema sp., assembly GCA_946185925.1. Lineage (GTDB taxonomy): Bacteria > Spirochaetota > Spirochaetia > Treponematales > Treponemataceae > Treponema_D. The sequence goes on along the minus strand of CAMHLH010000301.1, from coordinate 3,255 downwards.
GATACGGAAACGGAATGGTCTACAGACGATGCGGAAGGAGCGGACTCAAGCTCCCCATCGTATCGCTCGGTCTCTGGCACAACTTCGGCTCGATAGACGACTTCGAGAACCAGAAGCGGATGATTTTCAAGGCGTTCGACCTCGGAATCACGCACTTCGACCTTGCGAACAACTACGGCCCTGTCCCTGGAAGCGCGGAGGAGAATTTCGGAAGAATCCTGAACCAGGAAATGAAGCACTACCGGGACGAGATGATAATCTCCACGAAGGCCGGATACGTCATGTGGGAAGGTCCCTACGGGGACAAAGGGTCGAGGAAGTACCTCACGGCCAGCCTTGACCAGAGCCTTTCCCGCATGAAACTTGACTACGTAGACATCTTCTACCACCACAGACCCGACGACGAGACACCGCTTGAGGAGACGATGGACACGATATCGGACTTGATTCACCAGGGAAAGGCACTCTACGCAGGAATTTCGAACTACAAGAGCGAAAAGGCGAAAGAGGCCGCGGAAATCCTCAAAAGGAACAGGACACCCCTGCTCATAAACCAGTTCCGCTACAATATGTTCGACAGATGGAGCGAGGAAGACGGACTTTTGGAGACGCTCGAAAAAGTGGGGAGCGGCAGCATAACGTTCAGTCCGCTCGCGCAGGGGCTTCTCTCCGACAAGTACCTGAACGGAATCCCGGAAAACAGCCGCGCCGCCAGGAATTTCTTTTTGAAAAAGGATTCGATAACCGAAGAGAAAATCGAGAAGATACGGAAACTGAACGAAATCGCGAAGGAGCGCGGCCAGACTCTCTCTCAGATGGCGCTCTGCTGGAACTTGAGGAGCGGAGGGCTCACATCGGTCTTGATAGGCGCGCACTCCCCCGAACAAATCGAAGAGAACGTGAAAATCGTGGAAAAGTTGGCATTTTCAAGCGACGAACTGGACGCGATTGAGGGGATTCTAAAGGGAAAATGAGGGATTGAAGGCGGAGAATGGGGAATGAAAGATTTTCATTTCTCCCAATTTCCGCCTCCCACCTTTCAATCTTCAACAGGGCTGTCGGAGTTTCTCACCTTGAAAGTGCTGACACTGGACTTCAAGCGGGAAACGGCATGGTTCGTCTTCTCGGAAACAATGTTTATCTCGTTGGAAGCGTCGCCGAGGGCGGAAGCGCTTCTTTTGCAGATTTGGATGGCCTCGTTGACGGACCTGTTCGTCTGAACGAGGTTCTTGCAAGCGTCGGATGCCTCGCCCGTGTTCTCGTTGATTACATCCAGATTCTTCATCACAATCTTTATGCCGTCTCTTATGTCTGTGAGGGAAAGCCTGACATCAGTGGCTTTTTGACTCTCATCTGTCACATTGCTGTCAAGCCTGCCCATGACGCGGGAAATTTCCAGAATCTTCTCGCTTATCAAGTTGAACGAATCCTTCACGGAAACCGACGAATTTGAAATCTCGTTGATTTGCTCCTGAATCTTCCTGAGCGACTCGCCGGAGTTGTTTGATTGGTCGGAAGTGGTTTCCGCGAGTTTCCTGATTTCATCCGAGACGACGGCGAATCCCTTTCCGGCCTCGCCTGCATGGGCGGCCTCGATGGCGGCGTTCATGGCGAGCAGGTTCGTCTGCTCCGCCACCGACGAAATCACAGTGTTGATTTCAAGCAGAGTTCCGCTCTCTGCCTGTACGGCAAGAATCTGGTCGACAGCGCTTTCAAGGGCGGAAGAGTTCTTGTTGACATCCGAAACGAGCTGCTCAAAAGACTGGGAAAGATTGTTTATCTTCCCAGAAATTTCGTTCAGGGACTCGACCATCCAGTCAATCTTCGAGGAAGAGGACTCGACAAGGGAATCCTGCCTGCAAATTTTTTCGGTCAAATTCCGCATCTCGTCAGCCACGCAGTCTACAGCCTTCCCCACCGACTCCACAGCTCCGTTCTGCTTGGAAATATCGTCGTCCATGCCGGAAATAGACTCATCAGTCTGAGACACGGAGTTCTTGATTTCATCGGCTGTCCTCGCAAGGCCGTCCGAAACATCCTGCACATAATCTGTCGACTTGTGGATTTCCTTGACGAGGTTGCTGACGCTCTCCGAAAACGCATCGAAACCGCGCACGAGCTCGGAGGCTTCGGAAATCGAAGAGTCGGCGTATTCGGCGGAGAAATCGCCCGTGGCGATGTTGCGGCACTGGGCAGCCATGTTCTTGAAAGTGACGGAGATTCTTCTGGAAGTGAAGAACGAAAGCAGCACTGTCAAAGCCAATATCACGACGAACACAACTATCATGTGCATGATGGAATTTTTCAGGTTTTCCGTGAAATCGGACATCGGACCGACAGCTACAGCGTACCAAGGCAGAAGCGAAAGTTTTTTGACGCCGCAGTAGAAATCATCATGGACAAAAATGTGTTCGCCACCGTCGAGGAAGAAATTCCTTGACTCGGTTTTCTCAAATTCAGGATTGTCATCGAAGAAAGTCGACGAAAGAATCTTGTCGGCATTGCTGTTCGTAAGATAGATTCCGCTCGCATTCACAAGGAAAAGCTTTCCGTTCTGCGATATGCCGACCTCCTCCATCGTTTCGGACAGGTTCGTCAAATAAATGTCGATTGCGGCGACTCCCTTCGTTTTTCCGTCGACCTTCACCAGCCTTGAAATCGTAATGCAGAGGGACTTTGTCATCGCGTCGACGTAAGGATCGCTGAACGCGAGCTTTCCGCCAGCGGAGACGGCCGCCTTGTACCAGTCGCGCTGTGTCGGAATCCAGTCAGGCTCCGGAACCCAATCCGTGTTGTCCAGGTAATAGCCGTCCGGCTCATATCTGGAGATTGCAGTGGCGTAGTACATGGAGCAGGTAGCCCCCAGCACGTTCGAGTAGGCGTGGATTGTCACGTCCAGACTGTCCTTGTCGGCTCCAGTCTCGGCGACCAAGGCGAACGACTCAAGCTCGTACGCGAAAGGGGCGAAGATTCCCTCAACACGGTTCTCGACATCGGTGAGGGAGCGCTCCATTCGGCTTTTCACGTTGTCAGAAGAAATGTCGGATATAATCCAGTAGCTGGAAGTCGAAAGAAAAATGAAAGAGATGAGAATCGGTACGATTCCGACCAAAAAAAGCCGCCTAGAAAGCGACAGATGCCGGTTTTTCAAATCCATTTTATGCTCCTATGCACATTTATTAGCTGAATAACAAATTCTTTATAATAAATTTAAGTATAAAATGGATTTTTCCTGCCCGCAACCAAAAAACGCAC
>CAMHLH010000300.1 GCA_946185925.1 uncultured Treponema sp. | reverse complement strand
ACAGATTCAAGGCTCTCACATCTGTAGAATGCCATAAATCCTAAACTTGTTACGGAATCAGGAATCGTAATCTCTTTTAGATTTTTGCAACCTGCAAAAACAGAGCTTCCTATAGTTGTTAAACTTGATGTCAAAACTACAGATTCAAGAGATTTGCAATCCCAAAAAGTATCATTGCCTAACGTTTCCAAACAATTCGGAAGAATAACGGATTTGAGCGTTTTGCAATTCTCAAAATCAGAGTAATATGTCCTCCCATTGCTGCCAAATCGTTTTATCTCTGTCAGCCCTGTCGATTCCGACAAGTCAAGCGTAATATCGGCAGATGCCTTTTCAATCTTTGCCGCCAACTCCAATATCGTGTCGCTTGTTATGTCGCCCACTACTTTTAGAGTGTATGTACCGGATATTTTTGACAAATTCAAACTGGCAAGTGTCTTTGCGGTATATATTATAGAGTCCCACTTTGCGTAAAGCGTGATGTTTCCGAAGCTCCCGCTAGGAATTTTTGTTACAGGATTTTCTTTGAAATCATCACTTGCATACCACCCTGCAAAAGTACAGCCTACCCTACTAGGAGACAAAAGAATAATAGAGTCGCTGTCGATCGTATAGCTTGTGGGATTTTCTATGACATTTTTTCCTCCGTTGAGTTCGTAGCTGATTTTGTATATGAGATTCCATTTCGCATAAAGCGTTTTGTTTCCAAAACTTCCGCTTTCGATTCCAGCGGTGGAGGAGCCTGTAAAATCTTCTGCTTCGTACCAGCCCAAGAATTTGTAGCCGGTTCTTGTCGGAGCGGCAAACGAAAACGAATCGCTTTCAATCGTGTAGCTCATCGGATTTTCTGTTGAATTTTTTCCGCCGTTCAATTCATAGTTTATTGTGTATTCGATTGCCTCAAGTTTTGCCGAGAGAGTGTAGTTTTGTTTTACCTTGAAGCCCTCTTCGATTTTTTTGTCGCCTATGTACCAGCCAAGAAAGTCGTAGCCGTCGACTGACAAAGCCGCCAAATCGTCCGCGGAAAGTTCCGTGCCTTCTTCAAAAGAGGAGACTCTGTTTTGAAGTGGATTTTTCGGATTTGCAAACGCTACTTCGTACACGGAACCGCTCGACGGAAAGAAAGTCGTGTTCGTCCTTTCCACGGCGGTTTTCGAGACCGTCACAGTGTAGACCTTGCCCGCTTCGTAGTTGATTTTTGGCAGCTCCCTGTATTCCGACGAATTGATGACGACTCGCAGTTCCGGAGCCTTTTCAAACGGGATTGCACCTTTGCTGCTGCCGCCGATTTCGTAGAATGCGCTTTTTCCGTATTGAATCTCTTTTTCATTCATTCCATAAGGATTCAGCGGAGAGTTGCCGCACACGAGATACACGCTCGATGTCGTGTCGTTCTGCAGAATCAAGAATGCGCTATCCGTCTTGAAGTCCTCGATGTCGTCTATGATGACCGTCGTCTGCTCGTCTTTCAAAAGTTTCTGCGTCTTGTGGTCGCTTATCGTGTCGTATGGAATGTATGGATATGCAGCAGAGCCTAAATTGTTCAGATTGTATACAAAATAGAAAGTCGTCGCGCTGTCGATGTCGCCAGTGAATTTCTTTTCCGCGCTGGATGCCGCTTCCACTTCCGCGAACACCACGAGGTTCGAGTTGTATTTTGGATTTGATAAATACACGGAAACAGAATAGAGGCTTTGGTTTTCAAATTTTACATCGGCGGCTCCGCCCGCATCTTCGCTTTTGTGCTCGCTGTTTTCTCCGTCCGAGTCGCTTTGCTCTGAAATGTTTGACTCTGTTTCGTCGCTGGAAGAGGAACTGCACGCGACGGCGAATAAAGACGCGAATACAAAAAAGAGAATCCTAAAGAATTTTTTCAAAGTGCTTTTCCTGTTTTTTGAGTGAAAAACATGGGGAAGACCGCATTTTTCGATATTCCCCATGCCGCTTGTTAGTTCGCCGAAATTGACGACCAGTCGATTTCTTCCGCTTTGAGCGTTCCGTCATCGTTCGTGAGAGCCGTGGCGGTGTAGCCAGACTCAGCGTTTCCAGTGATGGTGTAGGTGTACATGTAGCCTGCTTTGTATGTCACTTTTGTGTCGGCATCGCCGGCAAGATAGGCTTTGTCGCCCCTGTTCGTCTGGACACGGAGTCCCGCAAGCTCGATTTCTTCCTGATATTTGTTGGTCGCGAGCTTCTCCATGTTGATTGCGTAGAGAAGTTTCTTTCCAGGGTTGATGTTGGTTCCTCCAGTCGAAGTGACAACAGGAGCGTCGAATGCGCCCTTGTAGAATTTCATTCCGTTGTCGCTCGCGCTGTTCTGAATCAAAATATACGTCGCGCTCGGATTGAATTTTACGCCTGAGACCCAATCGTTGACATTGAACGAAACTTCCTTTGTGGCGCTGTCCAGCGAGAATTCGTAGCTCTTCGCCTCGCCCTCGTGCGTTCCCGAAGCGTATGTCGGATATGTGGAGATGATTTCACCGAGGTTTTTGTCATACTTCCTGAACACGGGGAACAGCATGTAGTTTCCGCTTTCGACATGGAACGTCTTCTCATAAGTTCCCGCTCCGCTGTAGCCGATTATATCGCCTGTCGTTCCCATGTTTCTCAGCTCCACATTGTAGCCCGACGGATTGTTTATGATGATTGACCATTCGCCTCCCATCATGCTTGAAATCTCGTATGTCTGTTCGTTTGTCGACGCTGTGTTGTAGAAGGCGTACAAGACCGTAAACGGAGAAGCGTCCAGCGTCTCCGGGCTTGACGAATAATACTTGTTGTAGTCGTCTTCCGTAACCACAAAGAGCATGAAATCGGTCGTCGTGGTGAATATGCTCGCGTCCTTTTTCAGATAATGGTCGCCCGACGCAGGAATTCCTCCGATGAGCTGCTTCTCAGACGGCTTTCCCTTGAATGCGACGAGTTTTGTGGATGTGTTGTTTTTGACGTGAATCGAGTAGCTTGTAGGATAGCTTGTGAAGTCGATTCCCGACGAAGTCTGCTGTCCACTTCCATTCGTCACAGACGTAGTTTCCTCACTAAGAACACCATCGCTGCATGATGCGGCACCCCACAAAAGCGAACACGCCAAAAAACTTCCAATTACAGAATACTTTTTCATATCCTTCCTCCTGTTTTTATAAGCCATAGCTTATATAACAAATTATAAGCAATAACTTAAGTTTATTCAAATTTTCACACGGCACTCTCCTTCGCCGTGGCTTGTAGATACTAACGCTTGGATTTCGTTTTTCGGTCGCTTCGGAGGCGACATTTTTCAGATTTTTTGAGAGCTTCTTGGAGGACAAAAAAAGAACTGGC
>CAMHLH010000299.1 GCA_946185925.1 uncultured Treponema sp. | reverse complement strand
GTTCTGGCTGCACTTCTCATCACAAGAAGCTGATTTTTGTAAATTGCAAAAAAATCAGTGCAAAAAAAAGAACCGAATTGTTACATCCGGTTCTTTTTTTTTGACCCTAACACGAGTCGAACGTGCGACCTGCTGCTTAGGAGGCAGCCGCTCTATCCAGCTGAGCTACAGGATCAGAATTGACTGTAGTATAGCCGAATCTTTCGATTTGCTCAAGGTCTTTTTCGCGGCAACTTCTTTTTTCCTATGCCGCTTATTTTGTGCTGCATGTGTAGCAATAGCCTGTTATGTTGCTGTCCTCTGAAGACGTCTTTTCGCTGTTCCATGTGAAGGAGCAGTTGTCTGAAGTCGCGAGTGGAAAATTCTCCATGCTCGGTTCCGTTAGATTGAACGGACTGGCTCCTGCACTGTAGGCGGTGAGCAGCATTGGGGATTCTCCCGAAACATAGTCTGTCCCCTGTATCTTGCAGAAATAGTCCGTGAGGCAGTCTGAGACCTGGATGAGCTTGAGGGCTTGCGTCGCTGTTCCTCCCACTTCCACCGTGTTCTCTATCTTGCTGTCGCCGCCGAAGTAGACGAGCATCCAGCTTTGTGTGTCTTCCGGTTTGTATGTCGTTATCCTGTTTGCCCCTGTCGTGGCGAATGTTTTTTCCTCGCTTGTCCACTCCTCGACGAGCGCGAGGCTGCCGTTGCTCTGGCTTACGCTTTCAATGCTGCCGCCGAGCATTACGCAGAGTCCTCCGCACAAGTCGACAGTAGTGAGAGAAGAGCCTCCTGTCACGACCGCGGTTCCTGCGTTCATGCTCAAGAACGCACAGCCGGATTCGTCGCTTGAATTCTTCACTGTGATGCCGTCGAATTTTACGGACGCGGCCGAGTTGCTGTTTGAGGCCTCGTAGATTGTGAGAAGACCCGCGTTTCCGGTCTTGATTGTTCCGTTCTTGAATACGATGTTCGTGTTGTCGCCGATTGTCATCGCCTGCTTGCAGTCGTCCTCGATGTAAATCGTGTGGCCGTTCAGGTCGATGACGATTCCGTATGAGCCGGAGTCCGGTGTTGAGATGCTGACAGTGTTGCCGCTGTTGATTGTCAGGTCGTTTTTGAGATAGAACTTGTCGTAGGTGTCCTCGTTCGGGTAGTCCACGTTCTTTGAAAGACTGTCTGTGCTGAACGCGCTTGCGCTAGATATCTCTGTGTATCCGTTGAATTTCACTTTGTCTGGATAAGCGAATTTGAAGTTGATGGTTTCGCTGCCATTGTCCGTCACGCTGACAGATTTCTTGTCGTATCCGAATGAAGAATATTCTTCGCTTTTGTAGAAGAGGTAGACCGTGTAGACTCCGCTATCGACATCGCTGAAAACAATCGTGTCGCCTGCGCTTCCGTCCTGTTTTTGTATGCTGCCTACGGATTTGAAGAATTCCGCGACTCCTGTGAAAAATGTCTGGATTTCGGAGTTTGAAGTGTCGTAATCAACAGATGCGTTCTGCACTAGATATGCGTTGTATGTCAGTGTGTCCAGAAATGCTTCCCTGCCGCTTGTCGCGTCTCTTTCCGAATTTCCTGGAAGTGCTATCGATATTGTTCCGCTGTCGGCTTCGTCGACGTTCGAACATGAAGAAAACATGCCGAATGTTAAAAGGCCTGTGAGTATGGCAACTGTTTTCATGAATTTCATGATTAAAAAACCTCCCAAACTTGTGGATTCCTTAATTCTATAATTTTTTGAGAAAAAATCATCTAAATTTCCATTCCGTACAAATCCTCGACTCCGTTCACAAGGATTCCGCCCATTCCTAAGCGTATCGCAAGGTCCAAGTCGATGTCGAACCTGTCGCCGATGGAAACGCAGTTCTCGTAACCGATTTTGCTTCCGCAGTCTTTTTCGGCCTCCGCTATCGCCCTGTCGAGGATTGTCTTGGACGGCTTTGAAATCATGCAGGTGTCAAGCCCGATTATCGTCTTGAAGAATTCCGATATTCCGAGCGCGTCGAGCGTCTTCCGCGCCGGCTCCACCGGGTTGTTCGTCACGCAGGTCATGAGAAAGCGGCTTTTGAGTTTTTCTAGCGTCTCGATGAGCTTCTCGTCTTTCTTGAGGTAGTCGGCCGGCTCAAAAAGCGTCTTCCGCCATTCTATGCTCGTCTCGATTGACACCCCGAAGTGCGTGAAGAGGTTTCCGAGGCTGATTTTCTTTCCGCCGTGCTCCGCCGCCCACTTCTTCCTGAAATCCGCGACCTTCTTTCTCGCTTCCTCCGCCGTCATTCCGTTGAGTTCCGCGTAGTGGCGCACTTGGCTGTCAATTTGCTCGTGAGCGTAGGCAGGGCAGGTGTAGAGCGTGGAGTCGATGTCGAATATGAGGAGTTTCGGCTCTTTTGGCATGTTGAATTTTTCCATTTTGTCGGTCCCCTTTTTCTATCTGTTTCCGCAAAGGACGAAGCAGGCTTCTTCGTAGTCGTCGTAGTCTCCGAGGGCCACGCGGGCAAGGACCAGGTCGCCGATTAGTTCCGCGTCCTGGCAGTACGGCACTCCGATTCTGACCCCCGCGGCTTTCTCTTTTTTCGACACCCATTCCCTGTCCATGCATTGTCCGCCGGTCATGGCAATCTCAGATGGGAAGTATTCGCCGTTCGATTCTGCCGCTCCCTTCAACTTCCCCACCGCCTCGGAAAATTCTTTCAGAAGCGATTCCTCTCCGGCTTCGTCTTTTTTGCCGTCCTTGAATCTCCTCGTTCCGCTGTCTTCTATCAAAACGCTCGCGTTCCACAGTCCCGGAATCGCGCTTGGCAGCGTCCGAATTCCCTCGGCGAAAATCGGCTTGGACGTGCAGAGGTTCAGCCCTTCGCTGGAACCCGCCCTGTCGCAGGCTGTTCCGGGGTGGATTGTCCCCGTTCCAATGAGCGCGACGACGAAATCGGGCGCGCCCGCGAAGACGAGAGTCCCCTCAAGAAGCCCTGTCGCGAGCGCGGCCTCCTCGGTGACTTGACCGACGAAGCTTCCCATTTTCTTGAACGGGGGGAATTTCTGGATTTCTTCTTTTGAAAAGCCGCATTCCGAAAGTTCCGCGTCAGTCCAGTAGGCCGGGGTGAAGCGTTCTTCCGGCAGAATGGTGATTGCGTTTCCTGTGAGCCTATAGAGCATGTATTCAGGCCCGGAGAAGATTTTTGTTGATGATGCCCATGATTCCGGGAAGAGTTTTTTGAACGCCTTGATGCGCGGTATGAAGAGCGATTTTGTGCCGCTTTTGGCTTCCATTGTGGGTGCGTTTTCGTTCCACAGAAGCGTGGTGGAGTCCGTTCCGACGATTGTGGGGCCGTTTCCGCTCACGCAGA
>CAMHLH010000298.1 GCA_946185925.1 uncultured Treponema sp. | reverse complement strand
TGCGTGAACCTGAAAGCTAAAAGCTGACTTTACGGTTCCCGCCGAACTTGATAAAACGAAGTTCGTCTACCATTTTTCAAAGAACTCTGTCCTGCACTTATAAGTTTTTATTTTATACAATAATGAGAAAATAAATTCAAGTGAATTTGAAAAAAAATCCCCACACTTCACAGAAGCGGGGGATTTGTCCAAAAGACTGAGAAAACTACCAGCGATAGTGAGCGAAAGCCTTGTTCGCCTCTGCCATCTTGTGTGTGTCTTCCTTCTTCTTGTATGCAGAACCTGTTGAGTTGAATGCATCAAGCAACTCAGAAGCAAGAGTATCAGCCATACCGTGTCCGCTTCTTGAGCGGGCAGCAGCGATAATCCATCTCATAGCCAATGCTTCCTTGCGAGCATCCCTGATTTCAACAGGAACCTGGTATGTAGCACCACCGACGCGGCGTGACTTGACCTCTACGGCAGGCTTAACATTATCGAGAGCCTTCAAGAACACTTCGAGCGGGTCCTTGTCAGTCTTTGCCTTGAGCTTGTCCAAAGCCTCGTAGATGATTTTCGTGCAAGTATCTTTTTTTCCGTCCAACATCATTCTTGAAACGAATTTTGTGATGACCGGGCTGTTGAATTTTGAATCCGGCAAACATGGACGATTGATTGACTTCTTATGTCTTCCCATAGTAATCCTCGGTATTTAATTAGATTTTACGATTCGACTTAAAATCTAGGATTAAGCCTTCGGTCTCTTTGCACCGTACTTAGAACGAGCGCGTCTGCGGCCATCAACACCGAGAGTATCCTTTGTACCACGGATGATGTGATAGCGGACACCAGGAAGATCCTTTACACGTCCACCACGAATGAGAACGACAGAGTGCTCCTGAAGATTGTGTCCAATACCAGGGATGTAAGCTGTAACTTCAATTCCATTGCTCAAGCGAACACGAGCAACCTTGCGAAGAGCCGAATTCGGCTTCTTCGGTGTGACAGTCATAACACGTGTGCAAACGCCACGTTTCTGTGGGCAAGACTCAAGCGCGGGAGCTTTAGTCTGATTTGCCACAGACTGTCTACCTTTTCTAACCAACTGATTAATTGTAGGCATCGCCTATTCTCCTATTTCGATACCGGTCAGCACTACCGGCAAAAATAAACTCAAAAAGTGTAAAAAATAGTAATAAATTTTCAAACGCAATGTCAAACGAATTTCGAAAATTCATGAAAAATTCTGCAAAATTCGTTTGACAATTTTCAACTTGAAAAAATCCGTCCTGAATTACTCGTCGGCCCCAGCGGAATCAACGGCGTCATCAAGGATTTTCTCTGCAGCGCGCTCTTCACGCTGCTTTTCAAGGATTTCCTGCATTTTGAGGTCCAAATCGTTGTTGGAACTGTCAAAAAGCTTGATGTCCCTGTAGTTTCTGACACCAGTTCCCGCAGGAATCATGTGTCCGATGATTACGTTCTCCTTCAAACCACGAAGGTTGTCTGTAGAACCAGAAATGGCCGCATTCGTGAGCACGCGCGTCGTTTCCTGGAACGAAGAAGCGGAAATGAACGAATCAGTGGCGAGAGCCGCCTTCGTGATTCCCTGGAACATCGGGCGAGCAACGGCAGGCTGTCCACCCTCGGCGATGATTCTTGCGTTCTCCTCGTGGAAGTGGAACTTGTCGACCTGCTGGCCGAAGATGAACTTCGTGTCGCCGACAGAGACAACTTCTACCTTGCGGAGCATCTGGCGAACGATGACACCGATGTGCTTGTCGTCGATGGCAACCCCCTGTGCAGAATAGACCTGCTGGATTTCGTTCATCAAATATTCCTGAAGTTTGTTCTCACCGAGGATGGCGAGGATGTCATGAGCGCTTGGACTTCCGTCGCACAACGGCTCACCTGCCACGACTTTGTCTCCATCGCGGACGAGCATGCGCCTTGTCATTGGGACGAGGTGCTTGTATTCCTTGCCGTATTCATCCTCGACGATAATCTGCCTCTTTCCCTTCGTTACGGTGCCGAATTTGACGATTCCAGAAATCTGCGCCAAAACGCAAGGAATCTTCGGCTTTCTCGCCTCGAACAACTCGGAAACGCGTGGCAAACCACCTGTGATGTCGTTCGTCTTTGCTGCGGCTACAGGCATCTTGGCGAGTGTAGTTCCCGCCTCAACCTGCTGGTTGTCCTCAACAGAGAGAACGGCCTTCGCAGGGAGGAAGTAAGAACCGAGAGAGTTACCAGCCTCATCGGTAATCAAAATCTTAGGCTGCTTTGTGTCGAGGTGAAGGTCGCTGATGTAGCGCTCGATGTTGCCGTTTGACTGGTCAACATTTTCGACCAAAGTGATTCCTGAAATGACGTCCTCAAAGTGGACGACTCCCGAAACTTCCGCGATAATCGGCTCACTGAACGGATCGAACGTACCGATGACCGCACCAGCCTCCAAGATATCTCCTTCCTTGACCTGAATCTCAGAACCGTTGCTGATTTCGATGTCGATGTCGTTTCCAGCGAGATAGATTTTTCCATCAACGATAAGAATTCTACCATTGGCCTTGGCAACAACGTCTCCAGATTTTGAAGAGACAATCACAGCGCCCTTGAGAACCTTCTCGCCATCGCTGACTTTCACGTCTCCGTCAGAAGGAATCGTGTCGAGGATGCGGGTAGCCTTCATGATGCCCTTTCTGGTGAAGAGCTTGTGTCCATCGCTTGTAGGAACGTTCGTTCCCTCGAATTCATTCACGAGCACAGGATACTTTAGGACGATGTGGTTGTCCTCAGTCTCCTTCGACGCAGTACCACCGACGTGGAATGTACGCATCGTAAGCTGGGTACCAGGCTGTCCGATTGACTGGGCGGCGATGACTCCGACAGACTCTCCGATTTCGACGAGCTTGTTGCGGGCAAGGTTCTTTCCGTAACACTTGACGCAGACACCGTGCTCGGCTTCGCAAGTCAAAACAGTGCGGAGCTTGACCTTTTCAACACCGGCGTCCTCGATTTTCTTCGCGAGGTCGTCGTCGATGTATCCGTTGACGTCGCAGAGAAGCTCTCCCGTCACAGGATGGATGACGCGCTCGATTGTGAAGTGTCCGGCGATGCGGGCAGACAACGGAGTTATGATTTCGTCTCCGTTCTTGATTGCAGTGTAGTCGAGACCGTTGATTGTTCCACAGTCCTCTTCGTTGATTACGACATCCTGGGCGACATCGACCAAGCGGCGAGTCATGTAACCAGCGTCAGCAGTCTTCAAAGCCGTATCGGTAAGACCTTTGCGGGCACCGTTTGAAGAAATGAAGTACTCGATGACCGAAAGACCTTCCTTGAAGTTCGACTTTACAG
>CAMHLH010000297.1 GCA_946185925.1 uncultured Treponema sp. | reverse complement strand
AGGGGGACTTCAAGCCGCAGGCTGCCAGCACGGACTGCCCCAGAAGAGCAAAAGCAGCCCGTGCTGGAAATTACATTGAGCGGACGATGCGGAAACCGCATTCACAATTGCTGAGATAGGGGTGTTTTGGATTCCGAAAGAAAATTGAGCAACATGACTCGTTGGTATTGAATGAAGCTCCACGAGTTGCACATTTCTCATCTTGCACATCTAAGTCATTACACCATTCCCAAACGTTCCCGCTCATGTCGTAGATTCCAAGTTCGTTCGGCTTTCTCTGTCCGACCGCATGCGGTTTTTCTTGGGAATTTCCGTTATACCAGCCGACTTCATCCAGATCGTCGCTTCCTGAATATGTATAGCCACGGCTTTTGTTTCCTCCTTTTGCAGCAAACTCCCATTCAACTTCGGTTGGAAGCCTGTAGCCGTTTTTAGAAAAATCGCATTTTATCTTGTTGTCTTTGATTCTAGAGTAGCATGGTTCTAATCCGTCCTTTTCGCTTAGACGATTGCAGAATTCCACCGCATCGTACCAGGACACGGACTCTACAGGGGTGTTGTCATTCAGAAAAAGAGATGGATTTGTTCCCATCACTTTTAGATACAACGCCTGTGTTACGGGATATTTTCCGATTGCAAAGCTGTTAAGTATTGTGTTTTCGACAGTGCCTCCGTCAACGAAAACCATTTCGCAGGATTTGTTTTCCAGAGAGGCCGCATTATTTTGAGAAAATGCGCTTTCATTTTGTGCGCTGTTATCTCTTTCTGCTGTGAGCGGGCTGCCGCACATGTTGCAGAATTTTGCGCCATTGACGGCAGGTGCGCCGCACTTGGGACATTTAGGTTCTTCGGCTTTTTCGACGAGTTTTGTGCCGCAGAATTTGCAGAAGTTCCCTGTGTCGAATTGTTCTTTGCAGTTTGGACAGATTTTTTTCATGCTGGTCTCCTTTCCTTAGTTCAGCGGCTGTCCGCAGTTCGGGCAGAATGATGAATCACCGGACGTTTTCGCTCCGCAGTTGGAGCAGAACAGCGCCTTTTTTGTCATAATGTTCATAATTGGAGCTGTCGGATTGTCCATAAGTTTTGGGATTGCCGAATAGCACGAAATCAACTCAACGCCAAGGTCAAAAAGTGTCGTTTCTGTTGAAAGGTCTATTCCGTTGCGTGTGGAAATCCGCTGTTTTACAGCTTTCTGCAACGCCGAGACATACGGAACGTTGAATTCTGTCTGGAAAAGGCTGATTGTATCCTCAAGGTCGCGCTTGCTTGCAGGGAGCCAGCAGACAGAGACAAAACTTGGAACTGAAAGAACCTTCGACATTTCGAGCCCGCTCGGAACTCTTCCATCGTCAAGCTCGACTTTTGTTATTTCAAGGTATTCGTTTTCGTCAAAATCCTGAAGTTCCATTATGAGGTCGTCCAAGAATTTTCCGAGCGTGATTGAGGATTTAGGATCAAGACCTACGCTTTTTAGCGCGCGTCGGAATGACTTTATCACATCGATGGAATAATCGGACTGTTTTCTAAGAAAGAATCCCTTCACGACTTTCAGAAAGCGAATCGCGGGAGCGTATCTCTCCTCCCAATCCTCATACGGAAGGTTAGCAATCCACGTCTCAAGAAGCTGAACATCCTCGATTCCGTACATTTTTGTGCCGACAGCATCAAGGCGCTCAGCGACTTTTCCAAGATTGTCGCCAAGAGTGTTCACTCCGTTCTCCACAGTGTCCATCCTCACCTCGATTTTTCCGACGCGCCCCTCAATTTTGTCCATGCGCACTTCGAGTTTTCCGACTCTGCTTTCGACGTTTCCCATGCGGCTTTCAAGTCCGTTTGTCCTGTCGGAAAGCGTGCCGACAATGTTCTCCATTCGCTCAAACCGTTTCGCGACATTTTTCGCCATCTGCGTGACGGCTTCCTTGACGTCTTTTTGGTCTATTGCGAGCTGGTTCAGGTTGTTTTTGACGGTTATGACGGCATCGGCGGTAAGAAGGTTTCGCTCGTTGAGAGATTCGATTGCTCGCCATGCATATTGCTGCAGCATCTCGAAATCTTCTTTTGAAACAAGTTCGTTCATGCGCATCTGCACGCCTGTCATTTGTGTTTGCAGAGCGTTGAGCATCTGTGTCTTTTTGCTCGTCGGCAGAAGTTGTGCAAGTCTTTGGAACAATCCTGTTTCCCGGACTTTTGAAAAGGTGTCAACTCCCATCGAAATGACTCTGGTCGCATCTGTTGCGAGCTGCATCATTTTTGCGCCTACGCCTTTTCCTTGTTCGATTGTCGGAAGAATCGTCTTGTCCATCTCCGACTTCTGTTCATTTGTCAAATTGATGAATTCCATTTTCTATTTTTCTCCATATATTATATTTTTGAAATCGCATCCCACATGTCAGAGGATGAGCTTTTGCTTTCTTCCTGAATCTTGCTGAATTCAGTGTCGAGTTCCGCGCTCTTATCCAAAAACTGCTGGAAAAGCTTGTTTCCTTCCTCAAGTCCCCTCACAAGCTCATCGAACGGAAGAGTCCGCGACTGATACGTCCTTGTCGTCTCCTCTTCCGCGCCCTGCTGCTCAATGCTCTCGATGGTTTCCTGAATTTCATGCGGAGTTTCATCTTCAACTATGACAGCAGGAGGCAGCCTCGTTTCGCATTGAGCCCCTTCATTTTTAGAAGAAGCTGGTGCCCTGACAATTCCGTCTATCTCGTCGTCAAGCTCCTGCATCGAAAACGTTGAGTATCGCTTTATCGTGTCGATGAACAATTTTGCCGCTGCCGCATCGTCTGCCCACCCTACTATGGGGATGGCGTCTGGAATTAGGTCAATCGGGGAGACGATATATGCAATGACGGCAATGATTTTCGCTTTTTGCACGAGCGGCAGACTCGGATTGTCTAGGGCTGAAAGAAAATGCCCCAAAGCTTGGACGACAAAACCCACCGGCTTTGAAAGAAGTTTCGGTTTTTGCCTTGTCTTTTGCCTAAGCTTTTTCAGCAGCTTGAAAGACAGCTTTCTGTCGTACTTTCCTTCGTATTTTTTCAAATCTTCTTCTGTTATTTTTATTTCTCTCATTATTTCACTCCTTATAAAAATCTTTTCCTTCCTTACAACGCCGGCGCGCAGTTTCCCTTGTTCACTCCCGCCGGGTGTCTCACGCATTTCCGCGCGGTCAGGCTCGTTATCGATGGTGCGCGGCAACCGCAGTATTTGCAGTAGTACTCGCTTTTCTCGCCTCCCTCATAGAGCGCGCATTTTCCTTTGTTTGGACCGAGCGGATGGCGCGGACAGTTGTGCGACGTGAGAAACTGAATCGACTCGGCATAATTGCCGCAGAATTGGCAA
>CAMHLH010000296.1 GCA_946185925.1 uncultured Treponema sp. | reverse complement strand
ATTCGTTCATTACCAAAGCATGACGGAAAGCCTTGACCCACGGCGCAGGGGCAGTCAGCCCGGCATGCGGCGGGGAAATCTTCCGGGCCTTATCGGACACTGCGCAGAATGTGCGCCGCATACGGTAGGTCACGAGTAATAAGGCAGGTGGAAGAAGGCTTTCAGACAGAAACGCCCGTTTCTTCCGGTGAAGGAGTTAATCATGGCAGTAGTTACCATGAAGAGTCTGCTTGAGTCCGGCGTTCATTTCGGACATCAGGTAAAGCGTTGGGATCCGCGCATGAAGAAGTACATCTTCGCAGAGCGCAATGGAATTCACATTATCGACTTGCAGAAGACAATCGCAGCTATCAAAGATTCATACGAAGCTGTTCGCAAGATTGTCTCTTCTGGAAAATCAGTTCTCTTCGTTGGAACAAAAAAGCAGGCTCAGCAGGCCATCCAGAAAGAAGCTGAGCGTTGTGGAATGTACTATGTAAACAATCGCTGGCTCGGCGGTATGCTCACAAACTTTGCCACAATCAAAAAATCACTTCAGAGACTTAAGAAAATCGAAAAAATGGAAGTCGACGGTACTTTCAACGACCTTACAAAGAAGGAAGTTGCCGGACTTCAGAAAGAAAAGGCAAAGCTTGAGAAGAACCTCGGCGGTGTAAAAGACATGAAAGAACTCCCAGGAGTCATCTTCATCATCGATACACACAAAGAGCAGAACGCTGTTGCAGAAGCTATCAGAATGAAGATTCCTGTAGTCGCAGTCGTTGACACAAACTGCAATCCAGAGGGAATCACATATCCTATCCCAGGAAACGACGACGCTATCCGCGCCATCTCTCTCTTCACTTCAGTAATCGCAAACGCAGTTCTTGAAGCTGACAACGAGCAGGGACTCAAAGTCATTGAGACACTCGGCGACGAGGAAGATGTTGTAACAGATGCTTCAACGAAGGAAGAGGATGTTGAGGTTGACTACAGCAACTACACACCTTCTGCTGACGACAAGAACAACAAGAACGAAGATTCAGACGACGTTGACTACGAGGAAAAGTTCACTAAATAAGTGATTCTTCAACGTCATAAAAAATAGGAGAAATAAAATGGCTTTTACCGCCGCTGATGTTAAAGCACTGCGTGAGGCTACTGGAGCTGGAATGCTTGACTGCAAAAAGGCTCTCCAGGATGCAAATGGCAACATCGCAGAAGCTGAAAAAATCTTGAAGGAAAAAGGTCTTGCCGCAATGGCGAAGCGCACCGACAGAGCCGCTGGTGAAGGACGCATCGTTATCAAGCAGGACGGAAACAAAGTCGCAATGGTAGAAGTGGTCTGCGAGACAGACTTCGTTGCCAACAATCCGGATTTTGTCGCTGTTGCAGAAAAGGCTTGCGACGCTACACTCAAGAGTGGAAGCTCTGAGCTTACAGCAGAGCACAAAGCTCTTGTTGATGAAGTTTTGATTAAGTTCCGCGAGAACATCTCTGTTCGCCGCGCAATCTGCATCGATGTTCCATCAAACGCAGCTGTAGGCACATACGTCCACTCTGACAACAAAACTGGTGCAATCGTAATCGTAGAAGGTTCAGACTCTGAAGATGTCAAGGCATTCGCAAAAGACTGCTGTCTTCACCTTGCGGCCTTCACACCAGAATACGTTACAAAAGAGGATGTTCCACAGAGTTTCATCGACGAGCAGAAGGAGATTTTTTCTGCCCAGATGGCTCAGGACGAGAAGATGGCTTCAAAGCCAGAGAACGTCAAGGCTGGAATTCTCCAGGGCAAAATCAACAAACTCCTCGCAGAAAGCTGCTTTGTTGATCAGGCGTTCGTAAAAGACGACAAAGTAACAGTTTCTAAGAAGCTCGAAGAAGTTGGAAAAGCTGCCGGTGCAAAACTTTCATTTGGTAAGATTTCTCTCTTCGTTCTTGGAAAATAACTCTGTCTGATATCTTGCATGAATCTATCTGTTAGAAATCAAGATTAATCTACAAGAGGCGGTCGGGGTTCTCTGAATTCTGACCGCTTTTTTAATTTATCAACTTGCTAGTTTATTTTAAGGAGCAAAACATGGCTTTTGACGCAACATCCCACATGGAAAAATCTCTCGCATCTTTCAAAGACGCACTCAACACAATCAGGACAGGCAGGGCTTCCGCTTCAATTTTTGACAAAGTCCGTGTCGATTATTACGGAACAAAAACGCCACTGAACCAGGTCGCCACAGTTTCGATTCCAGACGCACGCACTGTCGTTTTGGCTCCTTTCGACAAATCACTCATTTCCGAGATTGAAAAGGCTATCCAGATTGCGGACTTGGGGCTCAACCCTTCCAACGACGGCAAAGTAATCAGGATTGCGATTCCTGCATTGACAGCCGACAGAAGAAAGGAACTTGTAAAGCAAGCGAAGACGCTTTCTGAGCAGTATAAAACCGCAATAAGAAATGTTCGCCGCGACGGAAACGACGACTTGAAGAAGCAGCAGAAAGCAAGCGAAATTACGGAAGACCAGTTGAAGAAAGAAACTGAAAATCTTCAGAAGCTCACTGACAAATACATAGCCGAAATCGACAAGGCATTGGACGCAAAGGAAAAGGAAATTCTTGCGTAAACCAAATGAGCGATTCGATTATTCAAGCAAATTCACAAGCCATTGAAGAGTTGAAGGCCAACGGAGTTCCCAACCATATTGGAATAATAATGGATGGGAATGGCCGTTGGGCCAAAGCGAAGGGATTACCAAGAACGGCCGGCCACAAGGAAGGCTTGACTTCCGCCAAGAAGATTGTGGCGGCCGCAGCTTCCCTGGGTGTGAAATTTGTCACATTATACACATTCTCGACAGAAAATTGGAAACGCGCCCAAGAAGAAGTCGGATATTTGATGGGACTGATAAAAGGACATCTGCGTGCGGAATTCGACTTCTACAAAAAAAACGGAATCCGAATTGAACACATAGGCGACATCGATGGGCTTCCGAACGATGTCAAGAACGAGATTCTGAAAGCAAAAGAGGATACCGAGAATTTTACGGGAACCACCTGTGTGCTTGCGATAAATTATGGCAGCAGGGATGAAATTGTCAGAGGTGTGAAAAAAATCATTGCATCTGGAAAAACGGCAGAGGAAATAACAGAAGCCGAAATAGCTGCCTCTCTCGACGCAAATGGTTTACCTGACGTTGACTTGATGATAAGAACCGGCGGAGAAGAGCGGCTCAGCAACTTTTTGCTTTGGCAGTGTGCGTATGCCGAATTTGTTTTTACAAACACTCTTTGGCCGGATTATAATGAAAGTGAATTTTTTTCTGATATTGCTCAATTTCAGAAAAGAAATAGAAGATTTGGGGGAGTTCCAGGTCAGACAGGAACTGA
>CAMHLH010000295.1 GCA_946185925.1 uncultured Treponema sp. | reverse complement strand
TTTTCTTCTATTTGAGTATGAACTTCTGCAGGTAGCCGGCTCCCCAGATTACGAGAACGATGAGCGGCAGAATCCATGTCACATAGAATTTGATGGCTCTCGGGAACTTTAATCCGCTTCCCGTGTTTGCTTCTGCGATGAAGTTGTCGAAGCCCCATCCGTAGCGGCTGGTGCAGAACACGAGGTAGACGAGCGAGCCTAAGGGGAGAAGGTTGTTCGACACGATGAAGTCCTCGATGTCCTGGATGTTTCCGATGTTCGGAATCGAAAAGCCGCTCCACAGGTTGAAGCCGAGGACGCAGGGAACCGAGAGGACGAACACCAGAATCAGGTTCACCCATACGGCTTTTTTGCGGCTCCAGCCGTGCATGTCCATTGCGAATGCGATGATGTTCTCGAATACCGCAATCACGGTTGTGAGGGCCGCGAACGACATGAAGACGAAGAAGAGCGTCCCCCAGATGCGGCCGAAGAGCATCGAGTTGAAGATGTTCGGAAGCGTGATGAAGAGCAGACCCGGTCCCTGTCCTGGATTCTCCCCGAATGCGAAGCAGGCAGGGAAGATGATGAAGCCCGCCATGAGGGCCACGAACGTGTCCAAGGCGATTACGTTGATTGCTTCTCCGGCCAATGCCTTTTCCTTTCCGATGTAGCTTCCGAAGATTGCGAGCGCGCCGATTCCCAGTGACAGAGTGAAGAACGCTTGTCCCATGGCGGCGAAAATCACTTCCCAAAGTCCCTGCTCGACCATTTTTGAGAAGTCCGGCTTCAAGTAGAAGACGAGCCCTTTCTCCGCGCCGTCCAATGTGACCGAGCGGAAGACGAGGAGCAGCATGATGAGGAGGAGGCTTGTCATGATTGCTGTGGAGGCCTTCTCGACGCCGTTCTTGAGGCCGCCAGAGCATATCGCGAATCCGATTAGAATCACGATTGTCATCCAGATTAACTGTTCCGCTGGATTCGCCAGCATGTTCGTGAAGACTCCGCTGATTTCAGCCGGTGAAAGCCCTGTGAAGACGCCCCTCGCGCTCTTGAAGATGTAGGAGAACATCCAGCCGGCGACGGTCGTGTAGAACATCATCAGAAGATAGTTGCCCGCGCCCGCGAAAAGCCCGAAGACATGCCACTTGCTTCCCTTCGGCTCAAGCTCGTTGAACGAGCGCACCGCGCTTTTCGCGCTCGCCCGGCCGACGGAGAACTCCATGACCATGATTGGCGCGCCCAGCAAGAAAAGAAAAACCAGATAGAAGAGGACGAAAGCCGCTCCTCCATACTGTCCTGTGATGAACGGAAAACGCCACACGTTGCCGAGTCCGATGGCGCATCCGGCGGATGTCATGATGAATCCGATTCTCGATTTGAAATTTTCCCTATTTTCCATAATTTTTGATTTTATCATCGAAAATGGTTTTTATCATCAGTTGATTTTATGGAAGGCGGTCGGCTCCGCCTTTGAAGGCTTCCGCTACAGCGTAGAATAGTCTTTTGCCTGGTAGGTCTGGGCGGATTCCCGGACCTCGATTAGGAAGCCCATGTTCTTGAGGCTTGAAGCTATCTCCTCAAGGACCTGTTCGCTTTTCGCTTCGATGGTGTGGTAGTGGTAGTTGCCGGTGATGTTCTTCAAGGGGGTGGAGACGCCGCTCTTCAAATCCGCGAGGAAATTCTGTATGTCGCGCTTGCTTGAGATGTTCAGCGGCGCGGAAATCGTTCCGTAGACTTTGTGCTCGATGAAGACGTCGAGCACTGTGCCTCCGAGGTCCACGATTGCGGAAAGCTCGCTTTCGATTTGCTCGTCGGTGTGGGAGACCTTGAAAATCCTGCGTTCTCCCTTCGGCTCTTCGTCTTTTCCTGAAATGACGTAGCCAGAATTCGTCGAGATGATGTCGTTTCTCTCCGCCCGCAGAAGCGCCATGTCGGTCACGATGACCTGCCGGCTGACCCCCATCTCTTTCGCGAGTTTGGAGCCGGAAACGGCTTCGTCCGATTGCTTGAGGATTCTTAAGATTTCCGCCCGGCGGCTTTCTCCGGTGAGTTTTTTTCTTTCCATATATCTCCGTTTTCTCTGTCTGCTTTATCTCTTCCGCAATCAGATTGCGTGGAGGTTTTTGAGCGAGAGGTCGAGAATCGGGCTTGAGTGGGTCAAGGCTCCGCTTGAGACATAGTCGACTCCGAGACCCGTGAGGCGTGAGATGTTCTCCTTCGTCACGTTGCCGCTGACTTCGATTTCGATTTTGTGCTTTGAGGCGCGGATGATTTCAATCGCCTCTTTCATTGTCTCGGTGTCCATGTTGTCGAGCATTATGATGTCGGCCTTGGCTTCGACGGCTTCCTTCACCATGTCCAGATTCTCCACTTCGACTTCGATTTTCCTGACGAATGGCGCGTATTCCTTCGCCATCTTGATTGCCTTCGCGACTCCGCCCGCCGCTCCGATGTGGTTGTCCTTGAGCAGGACTCCGTCCGAAAGGTTGTAGCGGTGGTTGTGTCCGCCTCCGACCGTGACGGCGTATTTTTCGAAGATGCGGTTGTTCGGGCTGGTTTTTCTGGTGTCCAAGAGCTTTGTCCTGCTGCCTTCGAGGAGTTTCGCGACCTTGCTAGTGTATGTGGCGATTCCGCTCATCCTCTGCAGGTAGTTCAATGCTGTCCTCTCGCCGGAAAGCAGTACACGGATGTCTCCTCTGACTTCTCCGATTTTCTGCCCTTTCTTCACGGAGTCGCCGTCCTTCGCAGTGAAAACGCATTCGGTATTCGAGTCCAAGAGCGTGAAAACCCGCTTGAAGACTTCGAGTCCGCAGATGATTCCGTCCTCCTTCACCAAAAGCTCGACCATTCCCTGCTGCGCTTTCGGCATGACAGCGTTCGTGGAGACGTCCTCGCTTGAGATGTCCTCCCTGAGCGCGCCCAGAATCAGGTTGTCCACGTTCAATTCCATTGTTATGCTGTTCATTTTTCTTCCTCCGTTTTACTTTCTTGTCTCTTCGTTGATTTTGTTCGCCGCGATTTCCGCGAAGACGAGGCTTTCCAAGAGCGAGTTGCTGGCGAGCCTGTTCTTTCCGTGGACTCCGTTGCAGCTCGTTTCCCCGACAGCGTAGAGGTGGTCGAGGCTGGTCATCGAGTTCTCGTCGACATCGACTCCGCCCATGAAGTAGTGCTGGGCCGGAACCACGGGAACCAGGTCCTTCGTGCAGTCGATTCCCTCTTCAAGGCACCTCTCGTAGATGTGCTCGAAGTGGCTCTTGACGATTTCGCTGTCGATGCATCTCATGTCGAGCCAGACGTGCTCTGTTCCGTCCTTTTTCATCTGCTCTTTGATGGCTTCCGTCACCTTGTCGCGTGGGAGCAGCTCGTTGACGAACCTGTTTCCGTTTTTGTCCAGAAG
>CAMHLH010000294.1 GCA_946185925.1 uncultured Treponema sp. | reverse complement strand
CTGAACAGCATTCCGAGCGCGGACATCGCTCTCAACGTCGCGCACGAGTTGAACACGTCTGTCGAATACCTCGTGAAAGGCGTATGCGTCTCCGAAACGACGAGGGGATGCGAGCTTTCGAGCGAGAACAGGACGCTCATGGAGCAGTACAACAGGCTAACGGAATTCAACAAGCAGACGATTCAGGAACTCACGCAGTCGCTGCTCAGGCGGCAGTGACAAAAAAGGCAGAACAAAATCTTTGCTCTGCCGTCAAAATTTCATTCAATTTGAAAAACAAATATTTTTTTTAATATGGCAAATGTCGAGTTTTACGAACTAAAACTGGAAACAAGCGGAGGCGGGGTTCCTGCATGAGAAAACACGGAACATCGTAAACGATGTTCACGCCACCGCGAAGCGGTACTGCCGTTTTTCATGTAGGGTTCCCGCCGGGAGCTTGTTTCCAACTTTTACAATTTGCATTAACTCGATATTCGCCTAGTAAATCATCGTTCCGATACCGCGGTCGCTGAACATCTCGATGAGGAGCGAATGCGGAACACGGCCGTCGATGATGTGAGTTCGCGGGACACCGCCCTCGCGCGCCATCATGCAGCATTCGATTTTTGGAATCATGCCGCCGGCGATTGTTCCGTCGTCGAAGTACTTCTGCACCTCGTCGATTTTGATGCGCTGAATCAGGCTGTAAGGGTCGTTCACGTCCTTCAAGACGCCGGGGACGTTCGTGAGCTGCACGAATTTTTCGGCCTTGAGGGCAATCGCAATCTTGGCGGCGGCGGTGTCGGCGTTGATGTTGTAGCGGTTCGTGTCGCCGTTCTCGCCCAACGCCACTGTCGAGATTACCGGAATGAAGCCAGTGTCCAGAAGAGACTGGACGATTTCTGGATGAACTTCCGTCACTTCGCCCACGAAGCCCAAATCCGCTCCGTCCTTGTCGATTTTCTTTGCGCGGAGAAGGCCGGAGTCAACGCCCGAAAGTCCGACGGCTTTTCCGCCCTCCTGCAAAAGGATTCCGACGATGTCCTTGTTGAGTTTGCCGGTCAAGACCATCTGCACGATTTCCATCGTCTCGGAATCGGTGTAGCGGAGCCCGTTCACGAACTTGGACTCTTTTCCAACGCGGTCGAGCATCTTGTTGATTTCAGGCCCGCCGCCGTGCACGAGCACGACCTTGATTCCGATTGTGTTCAACAAAACGATGTCCTTCATCACAGCCGACTTCAAATCCTCGTTGAGCATCGCGTTTCCGCCATACTTCACGACAACAGTCTTCCCGACCCAATGCCTGAAATACGGCAACGCCTGAACCAAAACCTCCGACCAATGGTCGTTGTCAAGCCTTATATCATCCATATTTTTATTCTCCAAATTTTTCATTTTTACGTTCTGTAATCGCCGTTGATTTTCACATAGTCGTATGTGAGGTCGCAGCCCCACGCCGTTCCCTTGGCTGAACCGTCCTCAAGCTCCACGAGGATGTCCACGGCCTCCTCCAAAAGAATCTTCTTCGCCAAATCCTCGTCGAAGTTGAGCGGAACTCCGTGGTCGAAAACCTTGATTGACTTCTCGTCGCCGCCGTTCTGCTTTCCGTTCTCGAAATAGCGTTTTGAACCGGCTCTTGAGAGGAACGAGACAGAAGTCTTCTCCGGCGTGAAGAAATAGCCAGAATAGCCCATCGCGTCGAGGATTCTTCCCCAGTTCGCGTCGGCTCCGAAGAAAGCGGCCTTCACGAGGTTCGAGCAGATGACCGCCTTGGCAAGTCCGCGGGCGTTCTCCACAGTGTCGGCTCCGACGACATTGCAGGTGACGAGCCTTGTGGCTCCCTCACCGTCGGCGGCGATTTTCATGGCCATCTGCGTGTTCAGCGTGTTCAACGCTTCAACGAATTCGTCGAAGGCAGCGCCCTCGGAAGTGATTTCGGCGTTTCCGGCCTTTCCGTTCGCCAAGATGAGCAGGGTGTCGTTCGTCGAAGTGTCGCCATCGATTGAGACGCAGTTGTAAGTTCCGGCGACGCTGATTCTCAAAGCCTTCTCAAGCATCTCGGAGGAAATCGCGGCGTCCGTCGTGACGACAGAGAGCATCGTTCCGAGGTTGATGTGAATCATGCCGGAACCTTTCGCCATCGTTCCCATCTTCACTTTCTTTCCGCCGATTACAGTCTCAAGGGCGACTTCCTTGTACTTGGTGTCGGTGGTCATGATTGCCTGGCGCGCCTCAACGTTTCCGGTCTTTGAAAGCTTCGCCACAGACTCGTCCAAGCCGTCGAGAATCTTCTGGACTGGAAGCTGCTGGCCGATTACGCCCGTTGAACAGACGAGGACATCGTTCTCGGAAACCTTGAGCTTCTCCGAAACAGCCTTCGCCTCTTTTCTCGCATTCTCGTAGCCCTCGCTGCCGGTGCAGGCGTTCGCGTTTCCAGAGTTCATGATGACGGCCTGCGCTTTTCCGTTCTCAATCTGCTTCTTCGTGAACTTGACGCACTCGGCCTTCACGCGGTTCTGTGTGAAAACTCCAGCCGCGTTGCAGATTGTGTCGCTATAGATAAGAGCGGTGTCGTAAGTCGTCCTGCTCGCCTTGATTTTGTTCAAAACTCCACTGGCAGTGAAGCCTTCCGCCGCGGCAACGCCGCCATCGATGAATGAAAACTGCACGATATTCACCTCGTTTAAAAATATGGAAAAAATTATAGGAAATTAAAAAGCCATGCACAATATTAGAAATGCCCTGGAATTTTACCCCACGGGCACATCTACTCTTCCACAGGCTTGTTGTCGTTTCTGTGGTTGTTGGAGACGGAATCGAAAAACGCGTTCTTCTTTGAATTCTTCTTGGTGTTCCTGAAAGCGTTCTTGTTGTTGAGCACGGAATCCTCGACTTCGCCGGTCTTTCTCATCGAAGAGACCACCGCCTGTCCGGGGGCGGTCATCTGCTGGTAGTTCCAGAAGTACCTGTCCGGCCGGTTCACGCTGAACTTGAAGACGACCCCGGAAAGAATCAAAAAGAGAAGCAAGGCAAAAGCGCACAAGGCAAGGGAAATTCTCCTTGCGTATTTCATGACGACATCGCTATCGATTGTTATCGTGATTTTCATTTTTCCTCCAATATAATAATCGTTTGATAATTTTCAATTATTAATCAATAATTAGCGCATGTTTCCACCATTTCCACAAGAAAAAGCAGAGAAAATCTGCGAAGAATTGAAAAGAAGAATCGAATCGGGCGAAATCGAAATCGAGCAGGTCACGAAAGAGAGCGAAGAGCGCAAAAACCAGGGCTTGATGATTGGCGCACTCGTCTGCCTCGACCAAAACGGAAGGGAAATCTCCATCGTCACGAATTCGGGCATAAGCAAGCGGCTGAAAATCGACGGAAGCCTC
>CAMHLH010000293.1 GCA_946185925.1 uncultured Treponema sp. | reverse complement strand
TCTTTATCAGAGAGATTATTTTCTTGCTGATATTGTAGCACATGTATCTTAAAATCTCCGCTGTAAGTTCCATTCTTATGAATTAACCCTTCAATTCCATTTGTTTTGAATTGTGCTACCAGCATTTTTACAATTGAATCTGAAATCCCGAATTTCTGTGCAGTTATACTATAACCATCATTTGAACTTAAATAATGAGCTACAATTTCTGCTTTCTTTTCTAAACTTAATTTAGACATAAAAAAAAGTGTACCTCCAAAAATTGTCTCCAACTTTTGGGGTACACTTCACAAGCGGAAGCCGCGTTTTTTTGCGAACCGGCAGAATCAAGCGAATCGCCTAGTCGGCCATGTTCCTGTAGGCCTCGAAATTCTCAAGCATCTCCTTGTCCTTGTTCTTGTCAAAAAGCGAGACCAGAACGGAGAAGAAGAGGCAGACGGCGAAGCCCGGAACAATCTCGTACAAGCCGAAAATCCAGTGCACGTCGCTTCCGACGTTGTGCCAGAGGACCACGGCGGCGAAGCCGGTCACAAGCCCCGCAATCGCACCCTTGGCGGTCATGTTCTTCCAGTAGAGCGCGAGGAGGACGAGAGGCCCGAAAGTCGCTCCGAATCCAGCCCATGCGTACGAAACCAAGTCGAAAATCGACGACGACGGATTGAGGGACAGAAGCAGAGCCACGAGAGCTATGAAGAATACCGTGAAGCGGCTGATGTTCAAGACAGTCTTCTCGTCTGCGTCCTTCTTTATCAAGCCCTTGTAGATGTCCTGGCTGACGGCCGACGAAGCCGCAAGAAGCTGGGAATCGGCGGTGGACATGGAGGCCGCGAGGATAGCGCAGAGGAAGATTCCAGCGATGAAGGCCGGGTACATGTTCTGCATCACGGCGGAGAAGACGGTCTCCGCGTCGCCGAAAGACGTCACATTGACGACTTTTCCCAAGAAATCCACCGGCTGCAAAACTCCAGAGCCGTCGCCGGCGCCGAGTATCGTTCCGTGGTTCAAAAGATAGGCCGTTCCAAGCGTTCCAATCAGGAAAGTTCCGACGTATGAAATCACCATCCACACGGTTCCGACCCTGCGGGCAGTCTTCACATCCGAGCTAGACCTGATTCCCATGAAGCGGATGATGATGTGCGGCATTCCGAAGTAGCCGAGTCCCCAGGCGAGGGCCGAGACAATCGATAAGCCCTTGTAGTCCGAATTGGCTCCGAACGCGCTCTTGATTGCCTCGCCGAAGTTGCCCGCCAAAGCCTGGGCGTCGAACGCCCTCACAGCCTCGCCCGCGCCCGAAAAGCCGCCAAGCGACACGACCGCTATCGCCGACGAAATGACGAAGGCGACGAAAATCAGCGTTCCCTGGACGAAATCTGTGGTGCAGACCGCGGTGTAGCCTCCGGTTATCGTGTAACAGAGGATTACGACCAAGCCGATTGCCAGACCTGCGTGGTAAGGGAGACCGAACACCGAGTTGAAGAGCTTGGCGCAGGCGACGAATCCGGATGCGGTGTAAATCGTGAAGAAGAAGACGATGAGAACGACAGAAACCACAGAAAGAACATGACTCTTGTCCTTGAAGCGGTTCGTGAAGAATTCAGGAATCGTGATGGAATCCCCGAACGAGATGGAACATTTCCTGAGCGGCTTCGCGACGAAGAGCCAGTTCAAATACGTTCCCGCTATGAGTCCGAGCGCGGTCCAGAAAGTCTCCTTCACGCCACCGAGGTAGCAGAGGCCCGGAAGCCCCATCAAAAGCCATGCGGAAGAGTCGGAAGCCTCTGCGGAAAGGGCTGTGACCCACGGGCCTACCTTTCTTCCGCCAAGGAAGAAGTCCGAGGCGCTGTTGTTCTTGTTCGCGCTTCTCAATCCGATGAAAATCATCATTCCAAGATAGAGCACGAACGCGATGATTTTTGCAATCATTGCTGAATCCATTTTTGTCTCCAATTTTTTTTGTTTCGCTTAAAAAAGTTTCTCTCCGAGAAGGCGCGCGACCAAATCCACGGCGAAGCTGGCGGTCTGGTTCCGAACGTCGAGGACAGGATTGACCTCCACGATTTCGGCAGACTTCACAAGCCCGGAATCGCACATCTCTTCCATTAAAAGCAGCGCCTCCCTGTTCGTCATTCCGGCGGGAAGCTGGTAGCCGGTTCCGGGAGCGTACATCGGGTCCAGGCAGTCCATGTCGAACGAAACGTGGACCGCGTCCACCTTGCGCTTGAAGAACGCGAGCACCTGGCGCACGACCTCGTTGAAGCCCTGGCGGTCGATGTCCGTCATGGTGAAGGCCGTCACTCCGGCTTCCTTCATCAGCTTCTTCTCGCCCTCGTCCAAGTCGCGGAGTCCCACATAGCAGACGTTGTGCGGGTCCACCTTGCGTCCGGTGAAATAAAGGTCGGTCAGCTCCGGGATTCCGTAGCCGCATGAAGCCGACATGCACTCTCCGTGGATGTTGCCGCTGGGGGAAGTCTCCGTCGTGTTGAAGTCCCCGTGCGCGTCCACATAGAGAACGCCGAATTTGGTGTCGGTCTTCCTGTACGCCGCGGCGAGTCCCGCAAGCGTTCCCAGGGCGATTGAGTGGTCGCCACCGAGCACAAGCGGAAAATCGCCCGAAGACGTGGCTCGCTCGACTTCCTCGGCAAGGTAGGTGTTCGCCTTCACAATCGGCTTCAGATACTTGGCTTTCGGGTTTCCAATCGCCTCGTATTCCTGAGGGTTTATCTGGATTGGCGAAAAATACTTTTCGATTTTGTGGCCAAGCCCCTCAAGCCTCTCCTTGATTCCGGCCAAGCGGATTGCCGACGGCCCCATGTCCGAACCGTGGCGAGACGCGCCAAAATCCAGCGGCATCTCAAGAATGTGTATGTTCATAGCATTCTCCCTGTTCAATTTTTTTCTCAACAAATGCAGTGTCCATAAAACGCCGCTACAGAATCGCGTTCAAGAACTGCTGCAGCCTCTCGGATTTGGGGTTCTCGAAAATCTCGTCGGGAGTCCCCTGCTCCGCAATCTTCCCCCCATCCATGAAGAGGACGCGGGTCGCGACCTCCCGCGCGAAGCCCATCTCGTGGGTCACGCAAATCATCGTCATTCCCTCGGAAGCAAGCTCCTTCATCAAGTTCAAGACCTCGCCGACCATCTCAGGGTCCAAAGCGGAAGTCGGCTCGTCGAAGAGAATCACGTCCGGGTTCATGGCGAGGCTCCTGACGATGGCGATGCGCTGTTTCTGACCGCCGGAAAGGCTCGACGGATACGCATCCGCCTTGTCCAGAAGCCCGATTCTGTCCAGAAGCTCTCGCGCCTTTTTGTCGGCCGCGTCCTTCGTCATCTTCTTGAGCATCACAGGTGCGAGCGTTATGTTCTGCAGTACCGTCAAATGCGGAAAA
>CAMHLH010000292.1 GCA_946185925.1 uncultured Treponema sp. | reverse complement strand
AAGAACATGGATTTTCTTTTCCTAAGGACTTGAAAGATATTCTTTTGAAATATAACGGTGGTCGTCCTTCTTTGCGATATTTTGATACAGATACGGAAAAGGACAAAGAATTTAAAACGCTTCTGTCTTTCAACGAGTCTGATATTGAAACGATTTTCAAATGCTATCCTTTGGATTCTGCCGACTCTACATTAATACCATTTGCATCTAACTCTGGTGGAGATTATTTCGTTTTGAAAAATAATGCTATTCATTTATGGAATCATGAAAGTGATACATCGACTTTTCTGGCTTCTTCATTTACAGATTTTTTAAATTTGCTACATGATTAGCTTGTATAAATTCTATATTTCTCAATAGATTTTGTTTTATGTTATAATACTCTCATGATTAACCGAAGTGAGAAAAAACAAGGAAAACTTGTCTACTACATCATAGCCATAACGGTTTTGATTATCGCGGTGCTTAGTTCTTTGCAGGTTCTTGTCGTGAAGGAGCGGGCGAAAAAATCCGTGGCCGCTTCGTACGAGGAGAACTGCCGGAGGATAACGGACGCCTACGCGAATGTTGTTTCGATACGCTTGAGCGAGTACATAAAGCAGATGCGGATGTACACCGAGGCCGATGTCACGAAGACTGTCGACCCTGTGGAAATTCAGGCATGGCTCATTGAACACGCTTCTTCAAGGACGCCAGATTTCGACAGAATCGGCTTCATAGATTCTTCGGGGGATTTCTACAACGACCAGAACAAGATAACGAACGTCGCCGACCGCGGATATTTCGATGCGATAATGCGGCAGGGAAGGGACACGGACATAGACGACCCTGTGGTTTCCAAGTCCACGGGCAGCACGATAATCCATGTCTCCAAGGCCGCCAAGGTCGATGGAAGGACCGTCGGCTTCTACAGCGCGGTCGTGGGCGTGGACAAGCTCAACGAATTTGTCAGCGGAATACGGATTGGAAAGACCGGCTACGGGGTCCTCTTGAACAGCGTGGGCAAGGTGATAGCGACATCTTTTCCAAATTACGATGAAGAAAAGGGGAAGATTCTGCTCGATGCCCTCGCCCCTGTGATCCAGGCTCTTTCCCAGAGACAGTCGGGGGCTGTCTGGGTGAAGTCGAAGGTCATGGGGAGAAAGTTCGTCACTTACCAACCTGTCGAGAACGCCGATTGGGGCTTCGCCTTCGTGATTGACGAGAGCCAGGTCTACGCCACGGCAAACGACATAACGATAACGCTCGTTATAGCTGGGTTCGTTCTGGGAGCCGCTTTGATAATCGGAATAGGGGCTGGGGTGTTCCATTCGCTCAAGCCTTTGCGCCTTGTAAAAGCTTCAATAGACGAAATCGCCTCCGGCAAGGCCGACTTGACCCGGAGAATAACTGGTGCCGCCGTGGCCGTGAACAACGAAATCGGGGGCGTTGTCGTTGGCTTCAACAAATTCACGGAGAAGCTGCATTCGATTGTTTCCGATGTGAAGTCTTCAAAGGAGGCTCTTGAGGCGGCAGGTGAGGACTTGGACGCCAGCATGCAGGACACGAGCGCGTCGATAACGGAGATAATCGCGAACATTGAGAGCGTCCACGGCCAGATAAGCAACCAGAGCGACAGCGTTTCCCAGACGGCCGGAGCCGTGAACGAGATAGCGTCGAACATCGAGTCTCTCGAAAGGATGATAGCCAACCAGTCAGACGGTGTTAGTTCCGCTTCCGCCGCCGTTGAGGAGATGATGGGTAACATCGCATCCGTGAACAAGTCTGTGGAGAAAATGGCTGATTCGTTCGATTCACTTGCCGAAAACGCAAGAAGCGGAGCCGCTAAGCAGGTTCATGTGAACGAGAGAATCCAGAAGATAGAGCAGCAGTCGGAGATGCTGCAGGAGGCGAACGCCGCCATTGCCGCCATAGCGGAGCAGACCAACCTCCTCGCCATGAACGCCGCGATAGAGGCCGCCCATGCCGGAGAGGCGGGGAAAGGCTTCGCGGTCGTGGCCGATGAAATCAGGAAGCTTTCCGAGACTTCCACGGAGCAGTCCAAGACAATCGGCGACCAGCTTTCCGTCATAAAGGAGTCCATAAATTCCGTTGTGGCCGCTTCCCTTGAGTCGAGCGAGGCGTTTTCTACTGTCGCTGAAAAAATCAACGAGACGGACCAGCTTGTCAGGCAGATAAAGAGCGCGATGGAGGAGCAGCAGGAAGGCTCCAGGCAGATAACCGATTCCCTCCATACGATGAACGACAGCACGATGGAGGTCAGGACCGCCTCCAAGGAGATGTCGATTGGCAACAGGCACATCCTCGACGAGGTTAGAAACCTCCAGAACGCGACCCTCGTCATGAAGTCCAGCATGGAGGAGATGTCCATAGGTGCCAGGAAAATCAACGAGACTGGAGCCGCCCTTTCAGAAATCGCGGACAAGATGCAGCGGTCCATTGTTCAGATAGGAAGCCGAATCGACCAGTTCAAGGTCTAGGAAACTGCCGTGAGAAAACTTCTGGTTGCTCTTGCCCTTCCTTTTCAGTTTTTGTTTTTCGCCTGCATTTCAAAAGATGACGCTTCCGTCTCTGTCCGTGAACGGCTTGGAACGGGCGCGATTGTCCTTCGCTTTGCAGAAAGTTCCAGCGATATCCATCCGTCGGCGGCGGCTTCGGAATATTTTGCCAGGCTTGTGGAGAAAAAAAGCGGAGGAAAAATCCGCATAAAGGTTTATTTCGATGGAAAACTCGGCTCTTCAAAGTCTGTGCTTGAGCAGCTTGAATTTGGAGGCGTCGCTTTTGGCAGGGTGGGGCTTGCGGAATTGGCGGAGGCGGTGCCCGCAATGTCGAATTTTTCTTCAAAAGCCGCGAAGAGGGCGAATGAGTGTAGGGAAATTATAATAGACAACATGGATTTCATATCCGACAGGTGCTTGGCCGAAAAACTTTATCCGCTTGCGGTCTTCTATCCGGACAGAAGGTGCTTGTATTCCGAGAGCAGAAGGTACTTTTTGACGTCGAAGCGGCAGCTTGAGGGGCTGAAAGTCGGTACCGCCTCGCCGGCGATTTTTGGAAGCCTTCTTGGAGAGTATGGGGCTGTTCCTGTTGAAACTGGAGGTTCCGACAGCTACCAGTCCATGCAGAGCGGCTTTGTCAATCTGATGGACGCCGATTTTGCGGATTTTTTACTGGGAAGCGACTATCTTTTTTCAAACTACCTGATGTTTTTTGATTATGTCTCAAATCCATCTTTTTTGCTGGTCAGCAACGAAGTGTGGAATGGACTTTCTGTCGAACAGCGGAAAATAATAAGGGACTGTGCATGGAAGACGGCCTCCTACCAACGGAATATGCTCGAAAGATTCTATGTGGCGAATCTTGATACTGTTTGCAGACAAAAAAACGTC
>CAMHLH010000291.1 GCA_946185925.1 uncultured Treponema sp. | reverse complement strand
TGACTGAAAAGGGAGGTCGTTTTCTTGCCGATGCGAAGAAACTTTACGATGAATATGAGTCCCTTCTGAAAAAATATGTGGTGGGCGAGAAAAAGACATTCTCCGTTTCCGCGCTTTATTATGCTTTCGCACGGAAGGCATTTGTCAAAATTGTGAAAGAATATTCGGGCGAGGGCTACGATTTTGCGTTCTGCGAAAAGAAAGCCTCGCTCGTGATTGCTGATGTCGCGCTCGGAAAAAGCGAAATCGGCATCCTGTACCTGAGCGACTCAAACCGCGAGTCGATTTTGAAAAGCCTCAAGTCCAACAACATTGATTTTCATCATCTTAGCGAATGCAACGCCTTTGTCTATCTCCACAAGAACCATCCGTTGGCGAAAAAAGAGTCGGTCTCGCTCGACGAGCTTTCTGCCTACAGTTTCGTGACGTTCGACACCGACGACGTGAAGTCCTTCTTCTCCGACGAAATCATCGTCCGCTACGGATTGAACCAGGCGATTACAGTCGCCGACCGCTCGACGGAGCTGAATCTCCTAAAAACTTTGGACGGCTACACTTTCCTTTCCGGCGTTTCTGGCGAGGAGACGAACGAGGACTTCGTTCTGGTTCCGCTCAAGAATCCCGACGGCGGACTCAGCCACAGCTTCGAGCTCGGCTACATCGCGAAGTCCGGCGCGAAGATGGACGAAATCTCGCTCACATACATCGATTCTGTGAGAAAAATCTTGAACATCGAAGGTTTTTTATGCTGATTTTTAACGGACAGCTATAGGTTTTTTCTATGACTGCCATAAGAAAAATATATTAGGCACGATTTTTAAAATCCTATATACCTAGTGCATTACTAGGAAAATACATGGATGGAGGTCTATATGAAAAAGGATATCTTGAAAAAATCGTTGCTTTCAGCCCTCGCGGTTGCGGCTTTGGGATTTTTTTCCTGCAGGGAGGAAAAAAATGATGTGAAGACGGTCATCGTCGGCACGGGGTCCGACTCCAAGCTCTACTGCTACCTTGACGAGAAGGGGGAGCTTGCGGGCTTTGAAATCGATGTCATGAAGGCCATCGACGAGCTTCTGCCCCAGTACAAATTTGAATTCCAGACTTTCGACTTCAAGAACATCCTTCTGGCTCTTTCAGCCGGGAAAATCGACATCGGAGCGCACATGTACGAGTCGAACCCGGAGCGGAGGAAGAATTATCTTTTCACCGAATACGGCTACAACGACTTCTCCAAGTACATCGTCGTCTTGAAGGAGAACACGGAAGTCCAGTCTCTAAAGGACTTGGTGGGAAAGACCGCGCAGGCTTCGACGGGCAGCGCGACCGGCGCAATCCTGCAGCACTGGAACGAAGACCACCCGAACGAGCAAATCAACGCCGTCCTGACGAGCGCGCTCACCAACGAGCAGGTCGTCGCGGCGATGAAGAACGGAACTTACGATGCCTTCTTCTCGAACATTCCGAGCTTCAACCAGATTCAAAAAGAGTACGGCGGAATTTTCAGGCTTGTAGAGGAGCCGATTTCGACTTCCGCGTCCTACTTCATCTTCAATCTGGACAACCCGCAGTTGAAGGCCGATGTCGATGGCGCGCTCAAGAAGCTGATTGATTCGGGCGAGCTTTCCCGCCTCGCAATCAAGGATTTGGGCTCGGACACTACGCAGAACATCAACAAATAGAAAAGCGCGCCTATGAGTGATTTGTTTTCTTGGCGGCGGCTTGTGCAGAATTTCCCGGTTCTGATTGTCAAGCTTCCGGTCACTTTCGAGATTGTCGCGGTCGCGTTCAGCCTGGGCTTCGTCCTCGCGCTTTTGATTGCGACCGCCAGAATAAAAAGGATTCCCGTCCTTGACCAGATTCTGACGGTGTTCATTTCATTCGAGCGCGGAACGCCGCTTCTGGTGCAGATGCTCGTCGTGTATTACGCGCTTCCGATTGTCCTGAAGGCTTTTTTCGGAATCGATTCGCGCAGGTGGGAGAAAATCATTTTCGTAGACCTCGCGCTGATTCTGAACCAGGGCGTTTTCCTGGGCGAGATTTTCAGGGGCGCGATTCTTTCGATTCCAAAAGGGCAGAGGGAGGCCGCGATTGCGTGCGGCTTTTCTGAATTCGACGCCTTTGTGAAGGTCGTCCTTCCCCAGGCGGTGCGGATTGCGCTTCCCTCGACCGCGCTCACCCTGATTGGGCTTTTCCAGGAGACTTCGCTCGTCTTCATGATTGGAGTCATCGACATCATCGGGCGGGGCGAGCGCGCTTGGAGCGACGACAGGGCACAGCCTTGAAAGCTATCTGATTGTCGCGGCTGTTTTCCTCTTGATTAATTTCGCCCTCACGGCAATCACCACGAGAATCGACAGGAAATTCGCTTTCGGAGTGACTGCCGCAAGGACGGGGGCTGTATGAAATTCAGTTTTGAGTATCTTTGGAAATGCCTGCTTTCGGGTGTGGTCTTCGTTCCCGTCACCTTGAAGCTCGCTTTGATTCCGCTTTTTCTTGGACTCGTCTTCGGCACGCTGATTGCGCTTGCCCGCATTTTCAAGGTTCCGGTGGTCGAGAAAGTCTTCAAGGTCTTCGTGGCCGTCTATTCAGGCATTCCGCTGATGGTCACGCTCCTGGTTTTCCACCTGGTTTATCTGAGCTGCTTCAAGCCCGGACGGAACGGGACGATGATGCTCGCGTATTTCACGTTCACCTTGAGCAGGACGATTATCCTGAGCGAGACGATTCGGGGGGCGTTCATGTCGATCCCCAAAGGACAGTACGAGGCCGCGTACGCTTGCGGGCTTTCGACTTTCCAGACGGTCAAGAGAATAATCAT
Organism: uncultured Treponema sp.; assembly: GCA_946185925.1. Taxonomy (GTDB): domain Bacteria; phylum Spirochaetota; class Spirochaetia; order Treponematales; family Treponemataceae; genus Treponema_D. Next base: position 570 of record CAMHLH010000291.1, on the reverse strand, counting down.
TCCGCAGATGATTCCGGTCGCGCTTCCGAATTTGACGAACAACACGCTCGGTTCAATCAAGAACACGTCGATTGTGCTTGTCCTGGGCGTTGTCGATGTCCTGAACGGCTCCACGATTCCGTGCGCCGACACCTACAGCTATGTGGAAGGGTATGTCGCTGCTGCCATCATCTACTGGGCGATAAACGCGGTCGTGGAATTCTTTCTTGTACGGCTTGAAAAATATCTTTCGAAGAAAAGGTAGGCGAAGATGATAAAAGTTGAGCATGTGAAAAAATCCTTCGGGCGTCTTGAGGTTCTGCACGACGTCTCCCTCACTGTGGAGGACGGAAATGTCGTGGTGATTTTGGGGCCGAGCGGAAGCGGAAAGACGACGCTGCTCCGTTCGATAAATTTTTTGGAGAGGGCGGACGGGGGCAGTCTTTCAATCGGCGGCGTTTCGGTGGACTTGCATTCCGCGAAGAAAAAGGAGGTGCTTTCTGTCAGAAGGAAGACTTCGATGGTTTTCCAGAACTACAACCTCTTCGCCAACAAGACCGCGCTTGAGAACATCGTCGAGGCTCTTGTGAC
>CAMHLH010000290.1 GCA_946185925.1 uncultured Treponema sp. | reverse complement strand
TATTGGAATAAAAAATTCCCAAAACAATAAAGAGGTGTTTTTATGGAAATCGAGACAAAATGTCTTCACGCGGGCTACGAGCCGAAGAACGGAGAGCCGAGGATGATTCCAATCATCCAGAGCACCACGTTCAAGTACGACACGTCGGAGAAGATGGGTGAGCTTTTCGACTTGAAGGCTTCGGGCTACTTCTACTCAAGGCTGCAGAACCCAACATGCGACATGGTGGCGGCGAAGATAGCGGCCATGGAAGGCGGAAGCGCGGCAATGCTCACAGGCTCCGGACAGGCGGCGAGCTTCATGGCGGTGTTCAACCTCGCGAACGCCGGCGACCACGTCGTCGCAAGCTCCACGATTTACGGAGGCAGCTTCAACCTTTTCAGCGTCACGATGAGGAAGATGGGCATCGATTTCACTTTCGTGGACCCGGACTGCACGGACGAGGAACTTGAGGCGGCTTTCAAGCCGAACACGAAGGCGGTCTTCGGAGAGACAATCGCGAACCCGGCCCTCATCGTGTTCGACATCGAGCGTTTCGCGAAAGCCGCGCACTCGCACGGAGTCCCGCTCATCATCGACAACACTTTCGCGACCCCAATCAACTGCCGCCCGTTCGAGTTCGGAGCCGACATCGTCGTGCACTCCACGACCAAGTACATGGACGGCCACGACGCGACGCTCGGAGGCTGCATCGTAGACCACGGAAAATTCGACTGGATGGCGCACAAGGACAAGTTCCCAGGACTCTGCACGCCAGACGAGAGCTACCACGGAATCACATACGCCACGCAGTTCGGGAACGAGGGCGCGTTCATCACGAAGGCGACCGCCCAGCTCATGCGCGATTTCGGCTGCGTCCAGTCGCCGATGAACGCCTACATGCTCAACCTCGGCCTTGAGTCGCTCCCTGTCAGGATGGAGAGGCACTGCTCCAACGCGCTCAAAATCGCACAGTTCCTTGAGCAATCGGACAAAGTTTCATGGGTGAACCATCCGTCGCTTCCCGGAAGCAAATACTACGAGCGCGCGAAGAAATACATGCCGAACGGAAGTTGCGGAGTCATAAGCTTCGGCGTGAAAGGCGGAAGGAAAGCCGCCGAGAAGTTCATGGCGGAGCTCAAGCTCGGAATGATTGCGACCCACGTGGCGGACGCGCGCACCTGCTGCCTCCACCCGGCGTCATCGACCCACAGGCAGATGAGCGAGGAAGAACTTGTCGCGGCCGGCGTTCCTTCCGATTTGATTCGCTTGTCGGTCGGCCTTGAGAACGTGAACGACCTGCTCGCCGACATCGGAAACGCCCTCAGCAAGATTTGAGCGCATAATTGACGCAAAAAAACAGGATTTGTCCGAGAGCATCCCAGACAAATCCTGTCCGCTCCCAACACAGACAGAAGGCTTTTCAGCAGCCGCAACGAATCCGTCACGCGCAAGTGGAATCGCAGCCGCAGCCAGAGTCGCAACCACAGGAACTGCCGCAGCAGCTGTCCCCGCAGACTGTGCCGTATCTCGGCTCCACGTCCCTGCCCATGCCGGAAAGCATTTTCCTGTCGGCCTCGATTGTGCTTCCGGTGGTCGTGAGCATGTTCCCCGTTATCGTGGCGGAGCAGCCGGACTCGAAAGCCCTGCGGCCGTTTTCGGAGAGCAGCTTTCTTCCAGCCGCGAGCCTGATGTTCGCCTCGGGGTTCACGAAGCGGAACATGGCAAGAGTGCGGAGAATCTCGTCCTCGGAAAGGTGCGGCTGATTTTCGAGCGGAGTGCCCGGAATCGCCATCAGAGCGTTTATCGGAATCGAGCGGATTTTCAGTTCCGAGAGCGTGAGCGCCATGTCGATTCTGTCGTCGAAAGTCTCGCCCATGCCGATTATGCCGCCGGAGCAGACGCAAAGCCCCTCTTCCTGCGCCGCCTTTATCGTCTCGATTTTCATGTCGAACGTGTGCGTCGTGCAGATGTTGGGGAAATTCCGTCTGGAAGTCTCGATGTTGTTGTGGTAGCTCGTCACCCCGGCTTCCTTAAGCCGCCTGAACTGTTCCCTCGTCAAAAGCCCCATCGAGGCGCAGAGGTTGATTTTCAGCTCGCTCTTCATCCTTCTGTAGCAGGAAAGCGCCTTCTCGAAGTCCTCGCCTGACAAAGCCCTGCCGGCAGTGACCAAGGCGAATCTGTCAACGCCCTCGTCCTGGTTGCGCTTCGCCTCGGCGACAATCTTGTCCTCGTCCAGGAACGGATAGACCTCGCAGCTCGTGTTGTTGTACGCGCTCTGGGCGCAGTAGCGGCAGTTCTCCGGGCACTTTCCGCTCCTGGCGTTGATTATCGTGCACAAGTCGACTTTGTCCCCGCAAAAATGACCGCGGATTCTGTCAGCCCCTTTCGTAAGCGCATCCAGCTCAGCCGTCTTGAAAAAGCCCAAATCGTCCGCGCGCGAAAGCCTTTTTCCTCCGATGATTTCCGTCGCCAACTTTTCCAAATCCATTTTCATATTCCCCCTGAAAAATGCCGTTCTTCGAGAAAAAATCCCAAAAACAAAAGATGAGAGATTGTAAACTAAAAACAGGAAAGAATAAAGTTGACAATAGATTCTTTACAATTGAAACTTCCGTTGAACACAGAAAACGCAGAACAAAACACCAAAATGGCATAAAAAAAGCAGCTCTTTTCAGAACTGCTTTTGTGCTGCGGAATAGTAGACTCGAACTACTGACCCCCACGATGTCAACGTGATGCTCTAACCAACTGAGCTAACCCCGCAGACAGTGCTGATGTTGATGAAGATATTCTATCAGATTTTTGCTTATCGTGTCTATAGGGTAATCGAAAAAATTAGCTTTTTTTTTAGGCTTGATGTATAATTTTTGGGATGGAAAAATTTATGAGGCGGGCCATTGAGCTTGCGAGGCGCGGTGAGGGAAAAACGAATCCAAATCCGCTTGTAGGTGCGGTAATCGTAAAAAATGGGGAGATTATCGCTGAAGGCTGGCATCATGCATACGGAGACCTTCATGCTGAGCGTGATGCTCTAAAAAATTGCCGGGAGCGGGGGCAGAATCCTCAGGGTGCGGACATTTATGTTACCCTGGAGCCTTGCTGTCATTTTGGCAAGCAGCCTCCCTGTACTCAGGCTCTTGTCGAGGCGGGAATTGCCAGGGTTGTGGTGGGCAGCCGGGATCCAAATCCTCTGGTTCATGGCAAAGGAAACGCTTTTCTCCGTCAGCATGGAATTGAAGTCACCGAGGATTTTTTAAAGGACGAATGTGACAAGCTGAATCCAATTTTTTTCCATTACATAAGCACGAAGAGGCCTTTTGTGGCCTTAAAGTATGCCATGACTTTGGACGGAAAAATCGCCACGAAAACTGGAGCTTCGAGATGGATTACAAACGAAGAGTCTCGCAACTTTGTGCAT
>CAMHLH010000289.1 GCA_946185925.1 uncultured Treponema sp. | reverse complement strand
ATTTCACAACGAATCTACAAATTTTTTTGAGGTATAGAACATGGCAGACACAATGCATGCTTTGGCGAAGAATCCGAATTGGAAGGGTCGCCGTGGTCCTGTCGTCCTTGTCATCATGGACGGAGTTGGATATGGAAAATACGAGGAAGGAGATGCCGTCAAGGCTTCAAAGATGAAGTACCTGGACTGGTTCACGAAGAACTGCCCGCACACGCAGTTGAAGGCCCACGGAACTGCTGTCGGACTTCCGACTGACGACGACATGGGAAACAGCGAGGTCGGCCACAACGCGATGGGATGCGGACGCGTGTTCGCCCAGGGCGCGAAGCTGGTCGCCGAGAGCATCAAGTCCGGCTTGATGTACGACGGCGAGACTTGGAAGAAGCTCATCAAGAACGTGAAGGACAAGAATTCTTCCCTCCATTTCATCGGACTTGTCTCCGACGGAAACGTCCACGCCCACATCGACCACTTGAAGGCGATGGTCGCGCAGGCCAACAAGGAAGGAATCAAGAAAATCCGCGTGCACGCCTTGCTCGACGGACGCGACGTGGACCCGACTTCCGCTTTGAACTATGTCACTCCGCTTGAGGAATACTTGGCTTCGTTCAAGGATGCCGACTACCAGATTGCTTCGGGCGGCGGCCGCATGTTCATCACGATGGACCGTTACAATGCCGACTGGCCGATGGTCGAGCGCGGATGGAAAGCCCATGTCTTGGGTGAAGGCCGCCAGTTCGAGTCCGCCACGAAGGCGATTGAGACTTACCGCGCCGAGAACGCCGGCCTCTTGGACCAGGACGTGCACGAATTCGTAATCGCAAAGGACGGAAAGCCTGTGGGAACTGTGGAGGACGGAGATTCTGTAATCCTTTACAACTTCCGCGGAGACCGCGCCCTTGAAATCACCAACTGCTTCGAGGCTGGAAGCGAGTTCAACAGGTTCGACAGGAAGAGAGTTCCTGCTTGCGAGTACGCCGGCATGATGGAGTACGACGGCGACGCCCACATCCCTCACCAGTATCTCGTGAACCCGCCGAGCATCGACCGCACGATGGGCGAGTACCTCACGAAGACGGGCGTGAAGCTCCTCGCGATTTCGGAGACCCAGAAGTACGGACACGTCACATACTTCTTCAACGGAAACAAGCAGGGAAAATTCGACGAGAAGCTTGAGGACTATGTTGAAGTTCCTTCTGACGTCGTTCCTTTCGAGCAGAGGCCTTGGATGAAGTGCGCCGAAATCACCGACAAGGTAATCGAGGCTATAAAATCCGGAAAGTACGACCACATCCGCCTGAACTATCCGAACGGCGACATGGTCGGCCACACGGGCGTGTTCAACGCTGTCGTCTGCTCTATGGAGGGCATGGACTTGCAGCTCGGACGCTTGAAGCAGGCCATCGACGAGGCTGGCGGAATCCTCTGTCTCACAGCCGACCACGGAAACTCGGACGACATGTACGAGCACAACAAGGACGGCTCCGTGAAGATGGACAAGAACGGAGAGCCGAAGGCGAAGACTTCTCACTCTCTGAATCCCGTTCCAGGCATCATCTACGACCCGGAGTACAAGGGCGAGTACGACAACGAGAATCTCAACAGCGGCTTGGGAATCTCTTCTTGGCCTGCCACTCTCATGCAGCTCATGGGATTCGTCCCGCCGAGCGACTATGACAAGTCGATTATCAACCTCAAATAGAAAAATCTGACTCTTCATTGATGATTTTTTTCGGCGCGCTTCAACTTTTTGGAGCGCGCCTTTTTTTATGTGCTATAATTTTTAACATGGCGAAAAAAGAAATATTCAAATTACAAAATGGTAGCGACATACGAGGTGTCGCCGTTGAAGGTGTCGAGGGGGAGAGTGTCAATTTGACCGAGGAAGTCGCCCGGAAAATTGGAGCCGCCTTCGCGTTCTGGCTTTCGATAAAGCACAAGGTTCCCACGAGCAAGATTGTTGTCGGCGTGGGGCGGGATTCCAGGATTACCGGCGAAAAGCTGCTTGACGCTGTGTCCGAGGGGCTTTCGTACGAGGGGGCGAAAGTCGTCGACTGCGGAATGGCTACGACTCCGGCCATGTTCATGTCCTGTGTCTTCGAGGAGACGAAATTCACGGGCAGTGTCATGGTGACCGCGAGCCACCTGCCTTTCAACCGCAACGGAATAAAATTTTTTGACATAAACGGAGGTCTTGACCACGCCGACATCGCGATAATCTTGGAGATGGCGGCTTCCATTGTCGTTGAGAAGGTCGATGGCGGTGCAGGACGGTCTAAATACGATTTGATAGGTCGCTATTCAAAGCACTTGCGCACGGCAATCTGCACTTCCCTCGGAGTCTCCGAATCTGAAAAACCTCTTTCTGGCTTGAAAATAGTGGTGGACAGCGGAAACGGCGCTTCCGGCTTTTTTGCGACCGATGTTCTGGCGCCGCTTGGGGCAGACACCACCGGAAGCCAGTTCCTTGAGCCGGACGGAATGTTCCCCAACCACATCCCGAACCCGGAGAACGGAGAGGCGATGGAGGCGATTCAGAATGCGACTGTCAAAAGCCATGCCGACCTGGGGCTCATCTTCGACACAGACGTGGACAGAATGAGCGCGGTTCTCCCCGACGGAAGCGAAATCAACAGGGACTCCATAATCGCCTTGATTTCCGCCGTTCTCGCGAAGAAATATCCGGGCAGCACAATCGTCACCGACAGCGTGACTTCCGACAGGCTGACATATTTCCTGGAGGATGTCCTCCACCTCAAGCATTTCAGGTTCAAGAGGGGTTACAAGAACGTAATCGAAAAGCAGCTTGAGCTGAACGAGAGCGGAGTCGTCTGCCCGCTTGCGATGGAGACGAGCGGACACGGAGCCTTGAGCGAGAACTATTCGCTGGACGACGGAGCCTTTCTTGCCGTGAAAATCATAATCGCGCTCGCCGAGTCCAAGAAAGACGGTGCTGGACTTGGAGAATTCCTTGAGGCCTTTCCAAAGGCGATTCCGGGAGAAGAGGGCGAGTTCAGGCTAAAAATCCGCGAGGAGGATTTCGAGGACTACGGAAAGAAAGTGCTTGAGGAGTTCAGGAATAGGGCTGTCTCAAAAGGCTACAACCTTCCAGAGAATTTCGAGGGCGTGCGCCTTTCTTTCAAGGGCGGGGACGCGAGGGGCTGGATTCTCCTTCGCTTGAGCCTGCACGACCCTGTGATGCCGATGAACATCGAAGGCGAGCGGGAAGGGGACTTGGCGAAACTCAAGAAAATCGCTTTGGAACTTGTCTCCGGCTTCGACAAACTTGACCTTCAGTCTCTTCAATAGAAGTCGTTTTTCTGCTAGAATCATTAAATCTTATTTAACGAGGTGAGAACATGAGACTTGCACAGCGCTTCAGACCACGCGTAAGCACAAAACTTTCAAGAGCA
>CAMHLH010000288.1 GCA_946185925.1 uncultured Treponema sp. | reverse complement strand
TCTGCCGATAGGCCGCCTGTTTTTTGGTCTAATTGTCAAGAGTATTTATATTGTAGATTTTATTAAGCGGCTGCAAGTCTTCAAGTTTCACATCGTTAAAAACATCTTGCGCCTGCTCTCCAAGAGCTGTTCGGTCTACCAAAAAGAGAATGCGGCGGAAACGATTTGTTTTTAAGAATCTGTAAACCATTCCAAGAATAGTTCGCGTCTTACCAGTTCCGGTCGCCATGGCAAGCAGAATCCTCTGCTGACCTTTGACAACTGCTTTTTCAACTGCACTTACGGCTTCAAGCTGATAGTAGCGGAAATTCAAGCCGTCCGGGTCTCGCAAAAAATCATAAGGCAGATTTTCAAGTTTCTGGTCTGCCTCGTCCACATTCTGCTTGAACTTTGCCAGTAAATCTTCCGGGCTATACCATCCCTGCAATGCGTGAGGAATATTTGATTCCTTTCTTAAATCCTGAAACCATATTCCTGATTCAGTTTCAATCTGCTTAAGATATGGACGTCCGTTTGTAGCAAAAACGAAAGGAACTTTATATGACTGCCACTTGCCCAAGCAATAATGCTCATCTTCGTCTTTTACATTTTTCGCATATTCATGGCACTGGTTATCGATTATTGCATAAACACTTTTTTCATAAGCTTTTGCTTCAATGATTCCGATTAACTGCTCATCAACAAACAGGGCATAATCGGCTCTGTCGTCGGCAGTTTTTGTCGATTTTACAGGCCATTCGGCGATGGCAATTTTTCTGCCTTTTTGAGGTCGAGTTCCTTTTGAATATCGAAGATTTTTTGTATCAGCTTCCCAACCAACTTTTCTAAGCTGGTCATCAATGAGTTTTCGAGTTTCGTCTTCCGTAAGTTTTGTATTTGCAATTGCTGTTGCAGAAGAATGTTGTCTGTCCTGTTTTGTCAGCGTTGATTGTGGCGTTACGACCTTCTGGGCTTCGCGTTCTTTTGTGAGTTTTTCGATTATCGCCTGCTGTTCTGCAAGAAGTTTATCTCTTTCAGCCAGCAAGGCGTTTGTTTCTGCCAATTCACTTTCCTTATTGGCAATCGCTTCGTTCTGCTCTTCGATTTTCCTTTCTTGATTGAGAACCAAACGAGTGTAATCAGGAACTTTTTTCGGTCTCTCTGGTTTTACAAACGGCTCAGACTTAAAAGAGCCGTCACCATAAACCTGCATGAACCAAACAGCAATATGATGTGTGAAGCCAAGAATGGTCATCGCTTCTTGTTCGCTGGCTTTGTTTTCATGAGCGGAATCATTTCTTCGTATTCGTACCTGGTTAATCCATTGGTTCACATCAAAAGGAAGAAGACCTTCGTTTTTTAACAATTTTGTTCGTGCATAGTGAGATTTTTCTTCTGGTTCAGGAAGATTCTCTATTCTAAGAATTTCCCGAACCATGAGTTCTACAAACAAACCTGACTTATTCTTGCTTGATGCAGGATCCGTATAAACATAATTCTCCGCAAATTGCATTATCTGCGCGAAATCTGGCCAATAAGTTTGTAAAAAAGAAAAATTACCCATAAACAAAACTTCTCACAAAAGATAACTATTAAAATATTATAGCGTAAATTTAAAACAAATCGTGCTAAAATCAACAAATGCACTACACTCACCTTTTTTTTGACTTGGACGGGACGCTCACGGAATCGGGTCCCGGGATAACGAACTGCGTAAAGTACGCGCTGGAGAAATTCGGGATAAACGAAAACGACGAAGGAAATTTGAAGAGGTTCATCGGGCCGCCGCTCGTGGATTCGTTCATGACCTTCTACGGATTCTCGGAAAGCGACGCGCGCGAGGCGATGAAATTGTACAGGGAGCGGTTCGGGACAATCGGAATCTTCGAGAATTCAGTGTACGAGGGGATTCCTGAGACGCTTGCAAAGCTCAAGGATTCGGGGAAGAAGCTCTACGTCGCCACGAGCAAGCCGGAAATCTACGTTCCGCGGATTCTCGAACACTTCGACCTTTCAAAGTACTTCGAGGACGCGGAGGGAAGCGACATCGAGGAAACGCGGAGCAACAAGGCACTCGTCATCAAGTACGTCATCGAAAAGAACGGTCTGGAAGAAGAGGCGAAAGCCAACAAAATCGTCATGATTGGAGACAGGAAGCACGACATAATCGGCGCGAAGAAGAACTCGCTGGAGTCAATCGGCTGTCTGTGGGGCTACGGCTCAAGGAAGGAACTTTCGGAGCATGGAGCCACGGCGATAATAGAGAAAGTTGAGGATTTACTGGAGGTATAGCGAATGGAAGAACAGGGACAGAAGAGAATCGCGCTCTTGATAGACGCGGAGAACACGCAGTACGACAAGCTTGAGGCCGTGCTGCAGGAGATTTCGGCATACGGCTACATCATCACGAAGAGGGCCTACGGAGACTGGACGGCGAACGCGCTCAAGCACTGGCCGGAAGTCTTGAACAGGAACGCAATCCAGCCGATTCAGCAGTTCTCGTACACGAAGGGGAAGAACTCAAGCGACTCCGCCCTCATAATCGACGCGATGGACCTGCTCTACACGAAGAGGTTCGACACTTTCGTGGTGGTGTCGAGCGACAGCGACTTCACCCGCCTTGTGACGAGGCTCCGCGAGGACGAGATTTTCGTCATCGGAGTCGGAAAGCTCACGACCCCGGAATCGTTCGTGAAGGCCTGCAACGACTTCCTCTATCTTGAGAACCTGGACGAGGGCGACGACGACAGCGTGGACGGACAAGCGGTGGCAGACGGACAAAGCCACGCCCAAAACACGAACGGAAAAGAGAAGAACAGGAACGAGAAGGCGGAGCGTTTCAACTCGGAAAAGTCGAAGATAATCAACAAGCTCAAGAAAGCCGCCGAGAAATACGGAGACGACGAGGGCTGGACGGAAGTGAGCAAGGCCGGGTCCCTCATCAAGCGGCAGGTCTCAAGCTTCGACACCAGAAACTACGGCTTCTCCACGCTCGTAAAGCTCATCGAGGCGCTGAACAAGACGTTCGAGGTCTCGCGCACCCCCACCGGCAACGGAAAGTCGCTCATGGTCGAGTACAGAGTCATGCAGAAATAAGAAGCGAAGACAAAAAAAGTCGCAGCCCTTTTTGAAAGGAACTGCGACTTTTTTTTTCATGCGTTCAATTTTGAAAATCCGCTCATGTGCAGAATTGTTAAAGCATGAGGCATGGCATTTTTCAACAGATTTACATTTCGTTAGTTTACTTGACGAAAACAACAATAGCCAGAAAGATTAACAATATTATAGAGAGGACTTCACTTACAAAAAGTAAGCAAAAAAACTGTGACGCAAGAGCTAAAATCGCTAATATTCCTAGCCCCGGATGCCCCGTAATAAAAAGCTTAATAATGCCTATTATTAAAATAAGAACAAGAATCCCAAATAGTTTATACACTTTTAATCACC
>CAMHLH010000287.1 GCA_946185925.1 uncultured Treponema sp. | reverse complement strand
CTCAGACAGCAAGGCTCAAATCCATGCGATTACCTTCTCAGCTGACAGTGGTAAATTTGTCAAGCTTACTTCAAAGGATGGCAAGGACAATGAATTTGACCCGGAAACTGGTTCGTATACAGTTTCTGGAAGCGACATCCTCGTAGAAGGTGAAAAATTGGCTGTCATCAACAGCGACGGAACAATTACCGACACGGAAGACCGTACTTACGAAAAATACACCGGCGATGTCTACGCATACACTTCTTATTCAAGCAGCAAAACAAAAGTAGAAATCTTAAATTTGGGTTCAGACGGGAAGGGCTATGTTTTCGATGATAAAATTAAAGACGGTAGTGCCAAAGGAAAAGAAGGAACTGATTTCACCTACACAAAGAACGGAAGCTCGATAACCATTACCATTAGTGCAGGCGGAGAAACAATGACAGCAACAGGCACATTCTCAACTGAAACACAAAGTGGTGTTTCAGTTGAAAAGCTCTCAGTGACTTGGGAAGATGATGATGTTGGGGAATACATAAAGCTCAACTAGAGCAAGATTGTAACAAAGCAAATCCGCTGAAAAAAGCGGTGATTTTCAAGCCCGACGGGAAATTTCCTGCCGGGCTTTTTTTGTCTTCGCTTTTTTTTGAATCAAATTGTAGCGAAAAAAGTATGCTGAAAATGCGCGTTTTTTGAAACAAGTTTGTTTTTTTTTGCCGCAATCATAGGTCACTTTTCATTGTTTTTTGGTATAGTTGATGATGTTTTTTGGAGCATCGTCTTTCATGTTCCATAAAAAAGAACTTCAATCAGGAGAATAACATGGGTTCAAAACTTGTTGTGAATAATTATGGCTCGTTCGATGTCGTCTTCACGCACGGAAACGGTTCGACGATGTACGACGTGAACGGAAAAAAATACATCGACTTCCTCGCGGGAATCGCCGTGAACTCTCTGGGAACGAACTACAAGCCGCTCGTGGAGGCTGTGCAGAAGCAGGCGGAGAAGGAAATCCACATCTGCAACTATTTTATGAGCGATGTGGGAATCCAGTTCGCCGAGGAACTTCTGAAGGCGACGGGCTTCGAGGGCATCTACTTCGGAAATTCGGGCGGAGAGGGCAACGAGGCGGCGATAAAGCTTGCGAGAAAATACGGATACTTGAACGGGGGAGAGAAGAGGCGCTTCATCTACACGCTTGAGAATTCTTTCCACGGACGCACGATGGCGACTCTCACGGCGACCGGCCAGGAGAAATTCCACCCGGCTTATTTCGCTCCGTATGTGGAAGGCTTCAAGACGATAAAGGCGAACGACTGGGACGCTATAAAGACGGCTTTCGACGACACGACCGCGGCTCTTTTGATTGAGTGCGTGCAGGGCGAGGGCGGCGTGAACCTTGTGGACCCGGCTTGGGCGCAGGCTGCGGCTGAGGCGGCTAGAAAGGCGGGCGCGATTGTGATGGCGGACGAGGTTCAGACAGGCTTCGGGCGCACTGGAACTCTTCTCGCGTCTGACGAGCTTGGATTCAAGCCGGAAGTCGTCTCGTTCGCGAAAGGCGTTGCCGGCGGTCTTCCGATGGGCGGCATCCTCTTCCGCGGCAAGGCGAACGACGTGTTCAAGGCTGGCGACCACCAGTCCACGTTCGCCGGAAACCCGCTCGCCTGCGCGGCCGGACTCGTCGTGCTCCACGAACTGCAGAAGCCGGGCTTCTTGGAGAGCGTGAAGGAGAAGGGCGAGTACATGAGGAAGGAAATCGCCTCCTGGAAGAGCCCGAACACCGGCGACGTCCGCGGCAAGGGCTTGATGATTGGTGTCGATATTGTTGAAGGAAAGAGCGCGCTTGAGCTTGAGAAGAAGCTTTTGGCAAACGGACTTTTGACTTCGACAGCCGGAAAGAACACCCTCAGAATCGTCCCTCCACTCAACATCTCAAAAGAGGAAATCGACGAAGGCCTTTCAATCCTGAAAAAAACATTGGAAACGCTGTAAACTCTGATATTTGAATATCAATTTAAAATAAAGAACGGTCATTTCGACTTCGCTCAATGACCGTTCTTACATGCCAGTGGTGGCCGAGCGAAGTTGAATCGACCGTTCTTACATGCCAGTGGTGGCCGAGCGAAGTCGAAGCTACCGTTCTTACATGCCAAAGGTGGCTGAGCGGAGTCGAAGCCACCTGACCTTTCAATTCTCCCCGTGCCATTTCTTTTTTTCTTCGTACATGCGCTTGTCGGCTTCCACAACGTGCTTCTCTATGTTCTCGCATTTTTCGAGGTAGATTGAGCCGACCGAGATAATCGGGTGCTTCTTCATCTCCTCGACTTTCTCCTCGAAAGCTTTCTTCTGTATGTCCTCCATGAAGACCACGAATTCGTCTCCACCGATTCTGTAGATGTTGGTCTCGTTCAGGTGTCTCTGGTAGTCCTCTGCATCCATGTCTTTTGTGGATTTCGTTGCGGTTGTGCAGATTGTCTTGAGAATCGTGCTGGTGGTGATTATCATTTCGTCGCCCTTTTCGTGGCCGTAGTTGTCGTTCGCGAATTTCAGCCCGTTTATGTCCGCGAATATGATTCCGAGCTTCTTGTTTTTCGACTTTCTGTTCGATTCATGCTTCTCAAGCTCTTCCATTTTCTTTATGTATGCGTGGCGGTTCTGCAGGCCGGTCATCTTGTCGTGGTAGCTCAGGTTGTAGAGCTGGTCCATGTACTTCCGCCTTTCCAAATCCCCCACGAGGAATGTCGCGACAGACTTCAGGAGCGTCGTCGTCTCCGTGTTTGCCTTTGGGTTCGCTATTGTAATCATGCCGGTGAGTTTTCCGTGCTTGTAGAGGGGAATCGCCATCAGGGAATCTATTTTTTGCATGGAAAGCATATCGAATTCGCTTGAATCTTTTTCAGGAATGTTCTGTATGGAATCGATTGAGACGCTTCCGTCTTTTTCGAAAAGACTAAGCCACCTGTCCAGCCGCTTCGTCGGAAAAGACTTCATGCATGAGATTTCCCGTGGAAAATTCTCCGACTTCCATTCGAACGTGTTCCTGAATGATTTTCTGTCGTCCGTGATTTCGAAAATGCAAGCCCTGTCGGCACCGTGGTAGCCTGCGATTGTCGCTAAAAGATAGGTTATTGCGTCCTCGCTGTCGTTTGAATCATAAAGCGTGTTTATGCAGAGAAGCAACGTCGAATTTATTTTCTTCAGCTCGTAGAATTCTTTTTTGAGACTGATTATTTCGCTGTCATTCTCCGCGCTGTCCTGAAAGTGCGCTTTTTGATATTTGCCGTCAGTCATGTTTTCCCTCTGTTTACCCACTGATAAATTATAACAAATATTCAACGGGTGAAGAAAGAAAAAAAGATTACCTAGTTCGGAATTATCCCCTCACACACTTTATAGCAAAGTGAGGACATTCTGACCGTCACCGGTCAAATTTTCTGCTTCTTCG
>CAMHLH010000286.1 GCA_946185925.1 uncultured Treponema sp. | reverse complement strand
GAGAGAGTGTGGTCGCCCTGCCCTGCGAGTTTGCCCATTGCCGGGTCGCTTCCCCAGTCGGCGATTGTGGAACAGTCGAACGGATTCTTCAGTTCAACGTGCCCTGAATCAGCCTTGAAGACTTCCTTGAATTTTCCATTGAAGAACGAGTACGCCGTCACGGTGGCTCTCGTGTAGTAGCCCCTCGATTCGATTAAGTATGGGCGTTCCCCGTCCAAGTAGGCGACGCACGCCAAAAATCTGTCCACGCGGTTGCACGGTTCGATTCTCGGCCAGGCGTAGTCGCCCCACAAAAGTCCGTCGTCGCCCCTCGGAATTGGGTAGTCGATGGTGTCGAGTTCTCTTCCGTCCCCCGAAAACATCGTGAGGTATTCAGGCCCCTCGAAAATAAAGCCCTCGAATTCTTCAAGATGATTTTTTTCGCTTCTGGATGGGGCAAATTCATAAATAAAATAATCCACGAGTTTTTCAGCGTCCTCTCTTGAAAGCGGATATTCATATTTCTTTTCTATATAAAAACATTCTTCCAAAGTTTTTGGCCAAAGCCCGTTTTTGACTTCATCCCGATTGCTCCAATTCATGAAGGTTTCGACGAGATGCTCCCGGTAGCTTTCCCGGCTGCAAACATAATCGTCCTCGTGTGTCACGCCGTTTTTCACATCGCGCTCTGGAATCGTGATGAAGCGTTTTTCTTTCAGGCTTCCGTCTTCGTTGTATGTCTCGATGAATGTTCCGGGTGCGCTCTTCACCGCCATCTCGGCCTTTCCGTCACCGTCGAAGTCGTAGACCATGAACTGTGTGTAGTGCGCGCCGGCCCGGATGTTCCGCCCCATGTTGAGCCGCCACAAGAGCCTTCCGTCGAGTTTGTAGCAGTCGATGATGCAGCGGCCGGTGTAGCCTTTTATGCTCACGTCGTGGGAATTTGTGGGGTCCCATTTCACATAGAATTCGTATTCTCCGTCTCCGTCAGCGTCCCCCACGCTCATGTCGTTGATTGTATATTTGAATGACTCTCCGGCAGGTGTCACTCCTCCCTCCGGAACTTTCATCGGAATCTCAAGATAGTTCGAGCCGCTCTTCCAGGCTGAAACTTCCCTGCTTTTTTGTCCGATTTTTTGATTGTCAAATGGACAGACTGAATATCTGTCAGTTTCTTTTCCGTCCTTGTCCAGATAATTCGTGCTGTCGGTGACTTTTTTGATTTCCTTTCCGTTTTTGTAGACGATGAAGTCTGTCCCCGTAAGTCCCGTATCCGAATAGCCCGTCACTTCGTTTTTGAAAAGCCGCCAGCTTAAAAAAATTCCTGTATTTGTTTTAACGGCAATCAGCCCTCGGTCAAGTTTTTCCAATTGCTCATGAAATATTTTTTTCACAGGAGAGTGTACGACTTTTGAGCACTCCCCTTCGACTCCGCCGACCGTCGCTGAAACTTTGAAATACCAGGGGGCGAAAGTCGCTCTTTTGAATGTGAATGAGCATTTGTCCGTCACACCCGCAATCTTGAATTTTGTGGAAGGAAGATTGGTGTCGGCCCAATAGACAGTATAGGATTCGGCGTTTTCCACTCGGTCCCAGACCAATCCGACACTCTCCTCTGAAACATCATCAATCTTCAATCCACAAACCATTTTTTCCTCCATTATTTGAAAGTCATTCGACCTATTACTTGTTGGCCTGGTACTGGGCGTTCACTTCCTCAACGACTTTCGAGCCGCCCACGGCTTCCCAGCGGGCGAAGGCGTCGTTCAAGCCCTTCTCGTCAATCTGGCCGCAGATGTACTGCGTTCTCGCGTCGGAGAGGAGCTGGTCGAGGATGGCTCCGTTCTGGGCGTAGCTCTCGGAATTGGTGAGGTAAGAGAGAGCCGGGTTGAAGACAGCGTACTGGGCGTTGTTTGCGATTACCTCAAGCTCCTTGTACTTTCTCTCGGTCTGCTTGATTGCAGGCTTTGCGGCCACGAGCTGCTTTGGAATGAAGCACTGGGTCTGGTTCAAAGCCGAATAAGACTTGGCCATGCTCGGGTCCTTCTGATCGGTGTCCACAAGGAAGCCCTCCGAATCGATTTCGTAGTTGATGTCCTTGAGTCCGTAGCCCGCGAGGATGAGCATCTCATCGTCGCACATCTTGTCCAGATAGTGGAGGCAGGCTTCGACCTGCTCGCGTGTCTTGGCGGCCTTCGTGATGAGGAGGAAGCCGTTGTAGCCGGCTGTCGCCTGTGTCTTTCCGTTGATGGCTCCAACAAGCGTCATACCCGCAAGCTCTCCCTCCTTCGCGACAGAAGGGATGTTGTTGTTCACCAAATAGTCCCAGATTCTTCTTGAGCCGTCGATTACGTCGATGAAGATTCCGGCCTCGCCCTTCTTCACCTGGTCCTGCCAGGTCTCGGTGCCCCTCACGGCCCAGTCCGGAGCGATGAGTTTTTCCTCGTACATCTTGCGCATCCAGTCGAGGGCTGTCTTGTATTCACTAGTCTTGTGAGAAGGAACGAGTTTTCCGTCCTTTTCGACCCAGCCGTTTCCGGCTCCGAACCATGTCTGCATGATGTCGAAAGGTCCCGTGTATTTGCACATCGCAAGTCCGTAAGTGTCCCGAAGTCCGTTTCCGTCCGGGTCCTGCTCCGTGAAGGCCTTCATCATCTTGTACACATCGTCGATTGTCTTCGGTTCAGGGATTCCGAGTTTCTCCGCCCAGTCGGTCCTGTAGGCGAAGCCCATGCGCCCAATGTCGCGAGCCTTGTAGAGACCTACGAGCTGACCGTCGACAGTCAAACTCTTGCAGACATCCTTGTTGGCCTTTGAAAGATTCGGATACTTCGTCTCGTCCCACAAGAATTCGTTCAAATCCCAGAAGGCTCCGGCTTTCGCCGCGTCAATCAAGCCCAAGTTGAGTTTCTGGGCGTACATTATCATCGGCATGTCGTCTGGACTGGCGAGGGCCAAGCCGGATTTCTCCTCGTAGCTGTCGTGGGCGACGAACGTGAATTCCACATCAGTGTTCGTGTACTCTGTCATCTTGTCCACGACCTCCGCGGCGTGCTCACCCGTGAGAGGGCTTCCGTCGTAGTCGATGAGCATGAAAGTGACCTTCGGCTTTCCGGTCTTTCCAAGCTGCATCTCGTTTTTCGAACCGCACGACATGAAGGCTAAGCTTCCCAAGATTCCCGCGGCAACGACCGCTGTTCCAATCAGTTTTTTCATTTTGAACTCCTTATATTTAGTATAAACCCTATATCCAAAATTGGAATCAACCCTTTACGGCTCCAATCATCACGCCCTTTGCGAAGTATTTCTGGAGGAAAGGATAGACACAGAGAATCGGGACTGTCGCGACGACAGTGGCTGCCATCTTCACGGCCTTGTCAGGCGGAACGCCGAACTGGTCGAAGTCGAAGCCGGACGCGTTTATCTGGTCGCCGCCGGTGGCGAGGAGGAC
>CAMHLH010000285.1 GCA_946185925.1 uncultured Treponema sp. | reverse complement strand
ATGTGGTCCACCCATTCCTTGTGCTCCAAATACCAATTGACAGTGAGCTGCAGTCCCTGCTCGAAGGTCATCCTGCGCTCCCAGCCGAGCTCCTTCTTGATTTTTGAACAGTCGATTGCGTAGCGCGCGTCGTGGCCCGGCCGGTCCTTCACATGGACGATTGTGCTCTCAACTTCATCCGCAGTTCTCCCGACTTTTGGCGAAGTAAGCTCGATTACCTTGTGAAGAAGTTTGATGTTCTGCCACTCGTTCTCGCCGCCGATGTTGTACTTCTCGCCGGCTCTGCCTGAGTTCACAATCTGCCAGACGGCGCGGTTGTGGTCCTCCACGTAAATCCAGTCGCCATAGACGGGAAGGTTCTTTCCGTCGCGGATGTTCGAAATCATGAGCGGGAGAAGCTTTTCCGGGAACTGATACGGGCCGTAGTTGTTCGTGCAGTTTGAAAGCGTTATCGGAAGACCGTATGTGTGGTAGTAAGCCATCACGATGTGGTCGGAGCTTGCCTTGCTTGATGAGTAAGGCGAGCGCGGGTCGTAGGGCGTGGTTTCCGTGAAGTAGCCGGTCTCGCCGAGTGAGCCGTAAACTTCGTCTGTCGAGATGTGGTGGAAGAGGACGTCGTCGCGCACATTGTCGAGCGAGCAGCCCCAGTAATTGCGGGCGACGTCAAGGAGCGTGAAGGTTCCCATCACGTTGGTTTTGATGAAAGTCTCGGGCCCCAAAATCGAGCGGTCGACATGGCTCTCGGCCGCGAAGTGGATTACGGTGTCGATGTCGTACTGCCTGAAAATCCGCTCGATTTCCGCCCTGTCGCAGATGTCCACTTTCTCAAAGAAATACCGCCGGTTGCTGAGCGGAGCCGAAGCACCGAATTTCTCCTCGACCATGGAAAGGTTCTCAAGGTTTCCGGCGTAGGTGAGGCAGTCGACGTTGACGATTCTGCCATCGAAGCCAGAGTCCATGAATTCTTTTGAGCCTGTCGCGCTCAGCCCGAAGAGATAGTTGATGAAATTGGAGCCGATGAACCCCGCTCCGCCGGTAACGAGTATGTTTTTCAGTTTCCTAGACATCATTGCACTCCAATCCATTTTCCATTCAAATCAAAATATTCTCCGTCCAGGTCGAACGCAGGGTGTTTTCCGTCCTTTTCGCTCAGAAGAGGCTCCATCTCAGGGGCAACGCTCTTCCAGTCGATTCCGATTGTCGGGTCGTTCCACATGAGACCGCCCTCGCCTTTGGGGTCGTAGAAATCCGTGCACTTGTAGGCGAACACAGCCGACTCTGAAAGGACGTAGAATCCGTGGGCGAACCCTTCAGGGATGTAGAACTGGTTCTGCTTTTCGCCGTCCAAAATCACGCCGTAATATTTTCCGAATGTCTCCGAGCCGTTCCTCAAATCGACCGCCACGTCGTAGACACGGCCTGAAACCGCGCGGACGAGTTTTCCCTGCGGATGCCTCGTCTGGAAATGCAGGCCGCGCAGGACGCCTTTCGACGAAGAGGACTGGTTGTCCTGGACGAACTTCATCTTCAATCCGGCCTCGAAAAAGACCTTCTCCGAGTAGACCTCAAAAAAATATCCGCGCGCGTCCCCGAAGACTTTCGGCTGTATCTCGTAAAGCCCCTCGAATGTTTTTCCATCGGATGACACGCATTTCTTGAATTCAAAAGCCATTTCTCAGCCCATCTCCGCGATATATTTCAAATAGGTTCCGTAGTCGGTCTTGTACCCCGATGCAAGCTCAAGGAGCCGCGCCTTCGAGAGCCAGCCGTTCTTGAACGCGATTTCCTCGATGCAGGAGACGAACATTCCCTGCCGTTTCTGGATTGTCGCGATGAAGTTCGAGGCTTCAAGGAGTCCGTCGTATGTTCCAGTGTCGAGCCACGCCATTCCGCGTCCGAGAAGCTCCACCGAGAGGCCGCCTTGTTCGAGGTAATCGTTGTTCACCGCAGTGATTTCGATTTCACCGCGGGCGGAAGGCTTCACTTCCCTCGCGATTTTCACGACTTCGTTGTTGTAGAAATAGAGTCCCGGAACCGCGTAGTTCGATTTCGGCTCCTTCGGCTTTTCTTCAATGCCCAAAACTTTGCCTGCTTTGTCGAACTCGACCACGCCGTATGCCGTCGGATCCTTCACCATGTAGCCGAAGATGACGGCGTCGCTTTTCCTCTCTTCAATCTTCTTCCGCGCCGACTTGAGGGTCTGCGTGAAGCTCTGCCCGTAGAAGATGTTGTCGCCGAGCACGAGAGCCACGTCGTCGTTTCCGATGAAGTCGGCGCCGACTATGAACGCGTCCGCAAGCCCCCTCGGCTTGTCCTGCACCGCATACTCGAATTTCATCCCGAGCCAAGAACCATCGCCGAAAAGCTCCTTGAAGAGGGAGATGTCACGAGGAGTCGAAATAATGAGAACCTCGCGGATTCCAGCGAGCATGAGACAGCTGAGCGGATAGTAGACCATCGGCTTGTCATAGAGCGGCAGAATCTGCTTCGAGACCGCCTTCGTTATGGGATAAAGACGGGTGCCGGAGCCGCCCGCAAGGATAATTCCTCTCATGTCAAACCACCCCCCAATTTGTAACCGTTTCCCGCACAGACTGGATGCCAAACCAATTCCAAAGTATGCTGCAGCGTATGCTTCAACTGACCTCTTTCTTCAGGAAAGTCAGAAGGTAAATATTTTTTTTCAAAAACCTGACGAACGGATTCGACCCGCGCTATGAACATCGTGCCTGCCGAATGCTCGTATTCACGCAAATCAAATTTTTCTGAATCAAAACCAAAAGAACCGTATTCATTCTTTACAGACTTCTGGTACCACGGATCGGTCTTTGTTGCGGCATACCCCCACCTGAGGACAGACTGTCTTGGAACATCATTGATTACCAAGCCGTAGGAAGAGTTCGCGGCCAAAAATAGAACCACCCGATTGAACCGCTCTCCACTCCCAATCAAATTCCTCAAAAGCGACTGCCGCCACAAATCACCGTTTTTCAGGTAAGTGGATTTTTTTGTATGGAAATGAGCGACATACGAATAGTCAAAAACTCGGTCATGCATCTGCTCCAAGAACGGATAAACATCCCTCCCCCTATTTGCAAAAACCTCGACCACTATTTTTCGTGCCGACAACTCATGGTTTGAGAAAAAATCTTCTATTATATGTTTCTTTTCCTGTGTATCGGTCGAGATGAAAAGGTCATAGGAAACAGAGACCCCTTTCAAGTGGCTGTAAAATTCCGCCAACAAATCTGTATAAAACATGTGAATCTGGATTGCGGTATCTTCAACAGGCAAATCCGCATCGAAAACTTTCGGAAGCTGAATCCGCATGCTCCTCATACGGGAAATGGAGTCTCTTAGAACAGGACGCAGTTCCTTATACTTTTTTCTGTTTCGCCATCTGTGCAGCACCGGATGATACAGACAAGCGAATG
>CAMHLH010000284.1 GCA_946185925.1 uncultured Treponema sp. | reverse complement strand
CTCTGGAAGCCCTGGGTAAATCACCGCGCTGACGCATTCCTGTTTCTTGAGCCATTCGACAATCTTGAACGCGTTCTCCTCCGCCTTCTTCATGCGAACTGCGAGCGTCTTTATCCCCCTGAGCGTGAGCCACGAGTCGAAGGGGGAGAGTCCTGCCCCTGTCGTCTTTATGAGGAAGCGCAGTTTCTCCTGCACGTCCGCCCTGTTCGTGACGATGAAGCCTGCGAGGGTGTCGTTGTGGCCCGCGAGGTATTTCGTCCCGGAATGGAGCACGATGTCGGCTCCGAGCGCGAGCGGGTTCTGGAAGTAGGGCGACATGAAAGTGTTGTCCACGATGAGCAAAAGTCCGTGCTTCTTCGCGATTTTCGCCACGAGCGCGATGTCCGTGACGTTCATCATCGGGTTCGTCGGTGTCTCTATGTATATCGCCTTCGTCTTTTTTGTGATGATTCTTTCGAAGTCCGCTTCCGTGAGTGACGAGAGGTTCTCCCTTGTGAACGAAAGGCCGTTCTTGACCGAAACGTTGTCGAAGAGCCTGATGGAGCCTCCGTAGAGGTCCGCGTCCGCTATGATGTGGTCGCCTGGGGAGAATATCTCCATGAGCAGTGTGATGGCCGCCATTCCGCTTGAGAGCGCGAACGCGTCGATTCCTCCTTCGAGTTCCGCGACGACCTTCTCAAGCTGCTCCCTCGTGGGGTTCTGCAGCCTGCTGTAGTCGAATCCTGTGCTCTTTCCGACTTCCGGGTGGGCGTATGTCGCCGTCTGGTAGATTGGAAAGCTTATCGAACCGTAGTGTGTGCATCCGTCCGTCGCCGTGCGCTCGAGGTGCAGGCATTTTGATTCCAGTTTTAGTGGCATTTTCTTCTCCTTGTCTATCCAAAAACTTTCAGCTATCTGTACATGTTGGTCGAAAGGTACTTGAATGCGTTGTCAGCAAGAATCACGACGATGTTCTTTCCTTTCGCCTCTGGCCGCTTCGCTATCTGCGTGGCTGTCCACAAAGCCGCCCCCGCCGACTGCCCGACGAAGAATCCCTCGTTTACGACGAGCTTCCGTCCAGTCTCGTATGCGTCCTCGGCAACGACATCGAAGCATTCGTCGTATTTCGTGTTGAAAATCTTGAAGAGTTCAGGCACCTTGTCGTCGGGCACTCCGTTGAATTTCAGAACTCCGTCTATCGTGTTCCTGTCGGGGAAGTCCGGGCTTTTGAGCGACTGCGGAGCCGGCTGCGCTCCGATGATTTTCACATTCGGGTTCTTTTTCCTGAAGAAGTCTGCAAGACCCGAGAGTGTTCCGCCCGTTCCGACGAGCTGGACAACGTAGTCCACTTTTCCGCCCGTCGCTTCCCAGATTTCAGGGCCTGTTCCCTTGATGTGCGCCTCGGAATTCGCCCTGTCGCCGCACTGGTTCAAATAGTACCAGCCTTTCGACTTCGCGAAGTCGTTCATCACCTTGTACAAGCCCGCGAGTGAGAGTCCTGTCTTGAGCATTTCCGCGAAGCCTGGGACGTCCGTCACCTGCAGAAGCTCCGCGCCCAACGCCTTGAGAATCTGCGAGCGTTCCACGGAAACCTGCGGCTGTATTACCGCCACGAATTTATAGCCTTCGCGTTTGCGAACGTCGCCTCTCCGATTCCTGTGTTTCCGCTCGTGTAGTCGATGAGGGTCATGCCGGGCTTTATGTCGCCCCTTTTCTCCGCTTCCTCTATGATGTTCAACGCCGCCCTGTCCTTTACGCTTCCGGACGGGTTGAAGTATTCGAATTTTCCGAGGATGTTCGCCTCAAGTTTTTCAGATTCCTCGTATCTGTGGAGGCGCACCAGCGGCGTGCTTCCCACAAGTTCCGTTATCGAGTCGTATATTTTTTTCTCTGCCATAGTTCAGTTCCTCCGTGTTTCTCTTTTCTGTTTGTAGTCATGCGAAGTAGTTGTATTCAACAAGTTCCACGAATTTTTCGTTCTTCTCGGCCGCCGCCAACGAGAGGAGCGACCATGCGTTTCCAGCCGTTCCGATGTAGAGGCCGGTGTACGAGTGGACGTCCGTGGGAATCGTCCTCCACCACGCTCCGCTCCAGCGTCTGAGTTTTTTCTGGTGGTAGATGTCTCCGTCCGCGTCGGGGACGAACGACTGTCCGACAACCACGTTCGCGGCTCTCCTTGCGTAGTCGAGGAATTCCTTGTCCTTCGTGAGCAGAGTGCCTGGCTCTGCCAATATCCCCTGCTGAAAATCTCCGGCGCCCCCGCCTTGATGATTCCCCTGCTGAGTTTGAGCGTCCAGTCCAGGTATTCCTTTTCGCCCGTTATGCGGTAGAGCGACTGGAAGAGAATTGAAGTTCCAGCAGGTCCGTGGCAGGTGCTCAAGTAGTAGAATTCTTTTGACGGGCCTCTTTCGAGCGAGTCGAGGTAGGGGACGAGAACCGCTTTTTCGTCACCCACAGCTATTCCTTCTATGTATTTCGCCGCTTCGATTGCCGCTTTCAAAAATCTCTCGTCCTTGGTGCTGTTGTAGAGAATCGTGAATATCCAGCCGACTCCGCTTGTTCCGTGCGCGTTGTTCACCCAGAAGACGTCCTTGGGGAAGTCGATTATCGTGAGGTCCACGACGTTCCAGTAAGTTCCGCCGTTCGGTGCCGCTTTTCCCTTCGACAAAAGGAAGTCTCCGAATCTCTTCTCTGTTTCGAGGTATTTTTTGTCCCCTGTCAATTCGTATATCGAAGAGAGGTAGGTGACGAAGCCCGCGTCTCCGCAAAGGTCGTTCTGCTCGCTCCAGTAGATTCCGTCTTCATTTTCCTTCGCCGCAGAAATGAGGTCGTCTGCGATTTTGACGGCGTGTTTTTTGTACTCCTCGTTCTTTGTCACCTTGTAGAGGTTGAGAAGGAAGTAGCCGCCGCCTGTCGGTCCGTTGTAGTAGCCGGCCGCCCAGCCCGGCATGTTCTTCACATGGACGAGCTTCGACGCGCCGCTCTGCTTGGAATTCAGCGTCCTCTCGTAGAATTCCGCCCCCTCGTCGCCTTCGATTATCGCCTTTGCCGCTTCTTCCGCTTCCGAAAGGTATTCGGCTTCATTTGTCGCCTGGTAGAGCCTCAGAAAAAAGAGTCCAATTCCAGCCGCTCCTCCGTAGAGGGATTTCTCCGTGAGCATCGGATAGTCCGAGAAGTCTTCCGCCGAGTCCGGGCTTTGAATCCATGTCTTTCCGAATTTCCCCTTTTTCTCTGTTGTCTTTATCCATTCCGCCGCCTGCTTTGCGAATTCGATGTAGTTCGAAGCTGTCTTCTCCCTGAACAGAATATTTTCCGCCATAGTGTGTTCTCCTGTTTTTTTTGTTGCGAAATTTTTCTCATCTATTTTGCGCTTGGATTGGCAAAACATTTTTTACGCGAGAAAAATTCCTGTGAAAAGTGTGGTGATTTTTTTGTTTAGAAGAGAGAAGGGCGGCGCA
>CAMHLH010000283.1 GCA_946185925.1 uncultured Treponema sp. | reverse complement strand
CCTGCTCCCCCGAAACCTTCTTCGCCATCGCCTCCCTGACGAACGGATAACCGGCGTTGGGCATGTAGCCGTGACAGCCGTGGGAAGTGTCGGCGGCGACCTCGCGGATCGCGTCGAGCACCTTCAAAGGCGGATCCAAATCCGGATTCCCCAGGCTGAAATCGAAGACATTGTCAGGACCGTGAATCTTCTTGAGCTGGATGCCTTCCTCGAACATTTTCCTTATCACCGATGAACTTTTGCTGTCCATCAATTCTTTCATATATGGTGCTATCATGATTCGTCAATTATACACCGATTCCGCCAGTTTTTTTCAAAATTCAGGGGGACGGAGAATGTTGAAATCATGCCTTTTTTGAATTAATGTCGAAAACAGGAAAATCAAAATGAATGAAACAACCAAACTCAAAAAAACGTTCGCGGCCGCAATAATGATGATTTCGGCGCTCGGCGTCTTGGCGGCGGCCGGCCCCGGACAGCTTCCAGAACTCGAGGAAGGTGCGGGGCTCCCGATGAGCATCGACTGGAGAGGAACGTTCAACGAACGACTCAGCGACAGCGACAAGATGACGCTGGAGAACGGCGGCGTTGTGCTCAGGAGCGTCAGCTCGATGAAGAAGCTCTGCGTGAGAAGCGACGCGGGGCTCGTGTCTAAGCTTGTGGTGGAGCCGATGTCAGAGAAGATAAAGTCGGGCTACATAGCGGAGATAATCAACTTCAGGCCGTACAAGGGGAACGAGGACCTCATAGAGCGCATAAACGAGGCGATGTCCGACTTCCTCTCCTACACCGACATACAGTTCTTCTCGGAAAGGCACCAAAGGTACTTTCCCCTCTACAACTACGCGGAAGTGACTGGGACGAAGGTCGAAGGGAACAAGACCACGATATCGGAAATCCTTGAGATGTCGATGTTCGGAAGGTTCCACTCGGAGATAACCGTGGAGAACAACGGCGACCACTTCCTCTACAAGCTCAAGAACACGGACAAGCTCAAGTTCAAGGGGCTGATAACAGTCATCAAGCCGGAGGGGATGTGCTCGGTCGTGGCGGTGTTCAGGACTGGTGAGAACTGGATGATATACGCGGTCGGGGGGGCGAACATCGTGCGCATCCCGATAGTGAACATGAGGGCGGAGCCTGCGTTCACAAGCCGCGTCAAGGCCTTCGCCGACTTCGTCTTCAAGAAGATAGACAAGACGGGGACGCTAAAGGAATCCACCGTGGACAAGAGCGACGCGGCCGAGGACTAGCACTTCAGACCTCGAACGAGAAGCCGGGGAACTCTATCCTGAAAGCGCAGAAGTCGAACGGGCGGCGCGCCGTGTCCTCGCCGGCGGGAATGAGCTCCTTGAAGGCCGGGTTGTAGAGCGGGTCGTTTCCGACAGGGATTCCGCACCAAGCCAGATGGCAGCGCACTTGGTGGCGGTAGCCTGCGGTTATGGAGCAGACAGCCTCAGATTCCGACACGAGCTTTATCGATGTCGAATACAACCTTCCACCGCCCTTCCTCAAAGCCGCCCGCCCCGAAAAGACCGAGACAGGCCGGACCTGCCCGCCCTTCGGACCGAACGGGCGGAAGGAGCTTTCCACGGAGAATTCGGAGCCGACAGAGGGGACGACAGGACACGGGGGAAAGCCGCCGAGCGTCTCCACAAGTGAGCCGACAGGAGCCACCCCCGCCCTGTACCATTTCCTGAAAAGCCCCTTCGACTGGGCTTCCTGCAGAAAGTCGAAAAAAGACTGGTCAGTCGCGACAAGGACAAGCCCGCTCGTTCCGGTGTCGATCCGGTGCACCAGCCCCCTCTCAACGCCCTTGCGCCCGACGACGGACGAAGCCTCCGGAAAGAGCTCCACGACCCTTGTGAGCGCGCTGTCGTCCCCCTCCGAAAGAGGCGCGGACGGCAATCCCCCCGGCTTGAACACGACCGCGAACGGCTCGCTCGGCGTCGGCCGGTGCAATATCCCAAGCCCAGCCTCAACGTCCAGCCCCGAACGGGAAAGAAAATCCGAATCGAAATCCATCCTACAGAACCCTCCTGAATTTCAAATGCAGCGCCTTCATGACCTTCCTGAACCTCGGCGGAACCGGAGCCTTGAACACGCTCCACTCTTTCCGGCCGGGAAGCCGAATCTTCAGGACATACGAGTGGAGCATCAGCGTCGCCCCCTTGAAAAAGCCCCCAGGCTTTCCGTAAAGCGGGTCCCCGAGGACAGGGCATCCGATGTGCCTCATGTGCACGCGGATTTGGTGGGTGCGACCGGTCTTTATCCGCACGCGGAAGAGGGAATAGGTCTCCCCGCCCCGCTCGTAGATTCCGACGCACTGGTAAATCGAGCAGGCGAATTTTCCTCCGCCGTCCCTTCCGACCGCGCGGAACTTCTTTCGGTCGCGGGGATCCCTTTCGATGTTGGTCTCGATTCTCCCGGCAATCTCCTTCGGCCGGCCGACGCAGATGACGATGTACTCCTTCTGCAGCAGCCTGTGGTCGAGGAACTGGGCGTGCAGCCACTCCTCGCTTCCCCTGTTCCTGGCGGTGATGATGAGGCCGGACGTGTCCTTGTCCAGCCTGTGCACGATTCCGGGGCGGAGCGCCGACGGTTCCCCGGCGGTGCCGATTTTTCCCCGCCCCCACCTGAAAAGCAGGGCGTTCACGAGGGTGCCCGTCCAGTTCCCGCACGCGGGATGCGTCACCATCCCCTGCCTCTTGTTCACCACGGTCACGTCCTCGTCCTCGTACACGACATCGAGGGGGATGTCCTCAGGCTCGATGTCGTCGGGAACGCTGTCCTCCCAGTCGAACGAAATCACGTCCCCAGCCGAGACCTTCGTGGAAAGCTTGGCCCTTCTTCCGTTCACCTCGATGGAGTCCACTCCGCTCTTCAGGCGGGACCTGTTCATCCCGCCCTCCACGGAGGCCATGTACTTGTCGAGGCGGACGATTCCGGAGAAATCCGGAGGAACTTCAACGCTAAAAGACGGCATTCTGCACGACCCCCTCTATGAGATAAGAATCCTCCCCCCTGCCGGGCTTGGCAGGAGGATTCTCCGTTCCATCAGGCGCGCCATCATCCCCGACTGCGGAAGAGCGGGGGACGACCTTCAAGGCCCTGTCGTCCACGGGGGAATTTCTCCTGGACGACGCGCGCTTGACCAGAGTGACCGCCAAATCGAACAGGCCGAGCCCGAGGCAGATTCCGCCGGTCATCGCTATTATCTTCTTCTTGTCTGACTCGTCGAAGTCGTCGGTGTTGGTGCTCATCGGATTCCTGAATTCCCCGTAGACCGCCATGGAATAGCCCAGGGTGGTCCACAATGTGACGAACGGCACGGAGCCGAGCGTGATTATCTCGGTGCGCCTGAGGTCCTTCGACCACTGGGGGAACTGAACGTCGTCGTATGTCGTCGAGGACGATGACGAATCGGCGGAGAACGCCGGCA
>CAMHLH010000282.1 GCA_946185925.1 uncultured Treponema sp. | reverse complement strand
ACGGAGCGGTGTGCAATATGCCTTGGTGAATCTCAAGCGCAAGGGCTGGACTGTCGAGGAAATCTCCAAGAGCATGAAGCGCAGCATGAGCGAAATCGAGATAATCCTTGAGATGGGGCTGGACGAGGAGGAGTAGACTGTCCCGGAAAAAACAAAGAGAGCCTTCTGGACGCGCGTTTCCGCCGTTCAGAAGGCTCTATTTGTTTAGACCGCCAAACTGCGGCCTTTTTTTTGCTGTTCGAATTATTTTTCCAGAAGACAGGTGCACCAGACTTCCACGACTTTCCTCTGCCCGACGTCGCCGGTCTTTTCCCCGGTCTTCGCCTTCACAAAAACCTGGTCGATGCCGCATTCCAGGATTTTTGCTATCGAAGAGCGCACTTGGTCGCGATAGGGCAGGAATTTCGGCTTTTCGAGGGCGATTACGCAGTCGATGTTGCCGAGCTTCCAGCCGGCGCGCTTCACGTCGCTCCAGCACTCCGCGAGCAGGTCTTTTGAATCCGCCCCCTTCCATTTGATGTCGCTCGGAGGAAAATAGGAGCCTATGTCGCCAAGCGCGCTGGCGCCAAGCACCGCGTCCGTTATTGCATGGAGGAGGGCGTCTCCGTCAGAGTGCCCGTCCTCTCCCTTGTCTGAAGCTATCTCCACGCCTCCGAGCCAAAGCTTTCTTCCTGTTTCTGCGCTGTCGACAAGGATGTGCTTGTCGTAGCCCATTCCAACTCTGAGCATCTTCTCTTTCTCCAAATCCGATTTGTAGGTGATTTTTATGTTTCCGATGTCGCCTTCCACTATCTTCACGTTCCTGAATCTGCCGTTGGAGAATGGCACCACGAAATCGTCCCAGATTTCCGTGTCGTCGGTGGCGGCCGCCTTTTTTTTCTCCGCCCTGATGTGCCCTTCGAGAATCTCGTCCAAATGGAAGACCTGCGGCGTCTGCACCGCGCTCAAGGACGAACGCTTCAGGTGTTTTTTTACGAATCCGTCGCTGTCTGTTTCCTTTTGGGTGTCAGTGGGCTGCAAGCCCGGCACGGAGGCTCCGTACTCCAGGGCCGCCGCCAGTGTGGCTTCTATTGTTTCGGCTTTCAGAAACGGCCTGGCTCCGTCGTGGATGAAGACGATTTTTTCGCCGCCGGAATCCTTCATCAGCCCTGCGACTTCTTCAAGAGCCTTCCTGACCGATTCCTGCCTTGTCTCTCCGCCGGGGACGAAGATGAAATTCGTGCCGGTATTGTCGAACGAATCGAAGAATCTGTCGGAGAAGAGGGCCTCTTTCGCCATGCGTTCGTTGGCTTCCAGCTCGTCTTTGTCTTTTGAAAAGGGGTAGGTGATTGCCAGTATGCGGAATTTCTTTGTCTTGAGGAAAATTTTTGCGGCCGAGGAAAGGACCGTGCCGCCGTCGAAATCATCTGTCTTTAGCGGGAGATACTCCTTTTTCCGCTGATTTTTCTCCCCCGCGTTGAATCTTGACGAGGAACCTGCGGCCACTATTATCAGCGCAAGTTCCACTTTTGAATCAGTCCTCGTCGTCGTCATCGTCGTTTTCGTCAGAACCGTCGTCGGAGTCGTCCGCGTCGTCCGCGTCGTCCGCGTCGTCGTCCGAATCGTCCGCGTCGCTTCCGCTCTCTCCGTCCGTAGAGAAGTCCTCGTCGTCATCCTCGTCGTCGAAGTTGTTCTGGACAGCCTTCTTCTGGACCGATGCTCCGAGAGGTTCGAGCTTGGCGTGTATCATGTTCTCGATGACAGACGCGTCCTTTCCGAGGGCGAACGAAATCTCGTCGATGAGAAGCTTCTTTGCGTTGTCGTAGAGCTTGCGTTCCTGGATTGGAAGCTCCTTGACCTTTGAGCGCTGGTAGAGGCAGCGCACGATGTTCGCTATGTCGTCGACGCTACCCTTCTTGAGAAGCTCCATGTTCTGCTGGAATCTGAGTTTCCAGTCCGAAGTGACAGGACCGTTGTCGATTGAGAGCGAGTCGAGTGCCTTCTGGGCCGCCTCTGCCGAAACAATCGCCCTGATGCCGAGCTTTTCCGCGCTTGGTACAGGAACAGTCACGACCATGTCGGAAACTTCGAGGTATATTCTGTAGTGCTTTACTATTTTGCCCGAAAGTTCTCCGTTTCCAAGATATTTCTTGTCAACGATTTCATTTATCACGCCGACACCCTGGCTCGGGTATACGACTCTCTGGTTTACTTTGAATACAGTGGTTTCTTTGTCCATAATTCTTTCATTTTAACAGAAAACGCTCTATTTGTCCAAAATGGTGATTTCCACGCGCCTGTTTTTCTTCCTTCCTTCGATTGTGCTGTTGTCGCCGATGGGCCTTTTTGAGCCGAATCCTTCCGTGTAGATGTGGTCTTTCGTCCTGACCCTTATCTTCATGAGGAAGTTCGCGACCGCGTCCGCCCTTTCCTCGCTGAGAATCTGGCACGATTCCTCGTCGTCCACGGCGGCCGTGTGGCCTGTCACAAGTATGTCGTTCGGATAGTTCTTCAGGATTTTTGAAAGCTCCCTGAGTTTTTTCTGCTCCGAATAGCGGAGGACTGCCGAATCCGATTCGAACTGTATGTTCTCCAGCGAAATCTGCAGGCCCTTGTCGGTGTTCGTGACCGAGATGTCCTCAAGACCGAGTTCCGAAACCTGGTTCTGGACTATTTTCAGGTTGTCATCCGTCGCCGTCCGCTTGAATTCTGTCAGCTCCGAGGATGTCCTTCCGGAGAATACGCAGATGTCGCCCTTGTAGGTCTCGACGGTTATCCTGAAGTCTTCTATTGATTTCGATATCTGTCCCCTTTCGTTGTCCCACCAGATTGTCCTGCTTGAAATTCCCATGGTCGAAACCGGCGGATTTGTGGCGGCTATGCTGAAATCGTCAACTTCGGAAGCGTACATCATGGTGTATTTGGCTTTGATGACCTGCAGCGTCCGCTTTTTTCCATCTTCGTCCGTGTAGCTTTCGTCCCTTTC
This sequence comes from uncultured Treponema sp., assembly GCA_946185925.1. Classification (GTDB taxonomy): domain Bacteria; phylum Spirochaetota; class Spirochaetia; order Treponematales; family Treponemataceae; genus Treponema_D. Next base: position 481 of record CAMHLH010000282.1, on the reverse strand, counting down.
GTATTTGTAGCTCGCCGTGAACGGAACTTTTACCGGCTCTTGAATCTTGAAGTTCGTCCGGAAATCTTCCGCTTCGTAGCCTTCCGCCTGCCATGTGTCCCCGATTCCGACCGGCGTGTCTGGAAAAACAGGCATGTCGCGGATTATCGGCATGAAGTATTCTGAGGATATGTCGAATCTGCCGTTTTTGTCGCGCCAGTATCTGCTCTCGCTCTCGAATTCCTCCCAGTCCACCGAGCGGGCGAATCCGAAGTCCGAGAAGCTTTCAGATGTCTTGAATGTGGCCTCGTAGAAGCCGCGTCCCCTGTCGTCAGTGTTGGAAATCTCCATGGAAACTCTGTTCAGGATTGTCATGTGCGGCTGCGCCCTTCCGTTGATTTTGACGTCCTCTTCGACCCTTGAAACGAGGGCCATGCGGTCTCCTTTTTTGTACTTGAACTGAAGAACTTTTTTTTCCTGCGTCCCTGTGTTCGTGGAATCT
>CAMHLH010000281.1 GCA_946185925.1 uncultured Treponema sp. | reverse complement strand
CTCAAGGATATGTCCGCAGTTACTCAGGAGCTTTTGAAGGACCATGAGAATATCAACAGGGTTATGAGGGTTGCCTGTCCTTCCGACGAGGAAATCAGAAAGGCTGCCGAGATAATAAACAAGTCCGAGCGGCCTATCATCTATGCTGGCGGCGGCGTCAAACTTTCCGGCGCTGAATCGGCGCTTCTTGAATTCGCCGAGAAGGCCAACATCCCTGTGGCCGAGTCGATGATGGGCCGCGATGTCTTCCCCGCGCACAATCGCCTCTGCACTTGGATGGTCGGAATGCATGGAACGAAGGCTTCCAATTTCGGCGTTGTCAATTCGGATCTGGTTCTCGCCCTCGGCGCGCGCTTCTCCGACCGGGTGATTGGCGACCCGAAAAAATTCGCCGCGAACGCTACTGTATTCCACATTGATATCGACCCTGCCGAAATCAACAAGAACATTCCCGCCGACGATTGTCTTGTCGGCGACATAAAGTCGATTTTGACCCGCCTGCTTCCTCTCATTGAGAAAAAGGACCACAAAGAATGGCTCTCCCAGATTGATGAATGGAAAAAGGAAGTTCCTTCGACTTATTCAAGGGTTCCTGAAAATTCCATAAATCCAAAATTCCTGCTTGAGACTGTCTACAAGTACGCTGGAGACGACGCTTTCGTTACTACGGAGGTCGGACAGCACCAGATGTGGACAGCCCAGTTCTATCCGTTCTCGAAGCCGAGGCGCTTCGTGACTTCCGGCGGTCTTGGAACGATGGGGTTCGGCACGGGGGCCGCCATGGGAATCCAGGTCGGAAACCCGAATGCGCGCGTCGTCCACATTGCCGGCGACGGTTCTTTCAGGATGAACTGCAACGAGCTTTCTACGATTGCCCGCTACAATCTTCCGCTCGTGATTGTCCTCGTCAACAACGGCACCCTCGGAAACGTCCGCGTCTGGCAGAAGCTTTTCTACGAGAACCGCTTCAGCCACACGACTCTCGATTTTGGGCCTGATTGGGGGAAACTCGCCGACGCTTACGGGGTCGGATATTACAGGGCTGAGAACCATGAGGAATTCGACAAGGCCTTCAAGGCCGCTTTCGAGTCGAAAAAGCCCTGCATCGTGGACGCAAAGGTGGACATCGACGAGATGATTCTTCCTATGGCGATTCCTGGAAAGCCGCTTGAGGATATGTTCCTCGAATACAACGCGAACTGATTTGATTCTGAAATCTAAAATGCGGTAAAAAAAACGCGCTCGGCATTTTGAAGCTGAGCGCGTTTTCTTCATTAATATTTGCGAACTGTGTTTGTCTTAGTCGTCGAGGTGACCGGCTGAACCGAGAACCTCTATGTTCTTCCTCGCGTACATCTTTTTAAGCTCGTCGCGGGCTGGACCGAGGTACTTTCTCGGATCGAATTCCTCAGGATGCTCTGCGAGAACCCTTCTGACTTTCGCTGTCATTGCGAGCCTTCCGTCCGAATCGATGTTGATTTTGCAGACCGCGGACTTTGATGCCTTTCTGAGCTGTTCCTCCGGGATTCCGACTGAATCGGGAATCTTTCCTCCGAACTGCTCGATTTCGCGGACGTACTCGATTGGAACTGAAGACGAGCCGTGCAGGACGATTGGGAAGCCTGGAAGCTTCTTCTCAATTTCCGCGAGCACGTCGAATGCCAATGGCGGCGGAACGAGAATTCCGTCTGCGTTTCTGGTGCACTGCTCCGGTGTGAATTTGCAGCGTCCGTGAGATGTTCCGATCGAGATTGCGAGTGAGTCGACACCTGTCTTGGAAACAAAGTCCTGGACTTCCTCCGGTTTCGTGTAGTGGCTTTCCTCTGCGGACACGTCATCTTCGACACCTCCGAGGACTCCAAGCTCCCCTTCGACTGTCACGTCGAACTGGTGCGCGTAGTCCACGACTTTCTTCGTCAATGCGACGTTCTCGTCGTATGGAAGGGCGGAGCCGTCAATCATGACAGAAGAGAATCCGCTGTCGATACAGTCCTTCGCGACCTCGAATGAAGGGCCGTGGTCTAGGTGGAGCACAATCTGCGGGTTTGGGCAGCCGAGTTCCTTTGCGTAGGCGACCGCTCCCTGTGCCATGTAGCGGAGGAGTGTTCCGTTGGCGTACTGCCTTGCGCCTTTTGAAACCTGGAGGATAACAGGCGACTTTGTCTCTACCGCCGCCTGGATGATTGCCTGCATCTGCTCCATGTTGTTGAAGTTGTAAGCAGGAATCGCGTATCCTCCCTTGATTGCTTTCGCAAACATGTCACGAGTGTTGACCAGACCTAGTTCTTTGTAACTGACCATGTTCTTTTCTGCTCCTTTTATTTATTAAAATTATTTATTAAAATTTTCATTAATGATAGTTGGAATTTTAAGTCCATTTTTTTGATAAATCAAGAAAATAAATTGTAATTTTCCTCAAGAATGAATGTTTAAGATTTCCTAAAAAACAAATATTTGTTTGACAAACAGAAACGCTAGAAATATAATTGCTCTTAAAGTGCAATCTTAATACAAGGTGGGGTTGTACAAACAATATGAAGGAGTTTTGAATGAAAAAGGGCGCAGTGGTCTTTACTAGTCTTGCTCTTCTGGCTGCTTTCTGCCTTCCAGCAGTTGCACAGCCTAGCGATAGAGCTGTAGAGACAATCGTTGTCGATAATTTCGACGACACGGGTAGTAATGAGTGGACTTGGAACGTAACAGCAAGCCGCTTCATTGATTCGGAGAAGGGTTTTCCGAAGCAGAGTTTTTTTGAGGGACAGCCAAATTCTCTCAAATATTTGAACGCAAACGGTGAGTCTTCTCCAAAGGTTCTCGGTGTAAAGACTTCATTCCTCCGCAAAGGAGAGAACTGGTTTGAAGTTTATCCTGAGAAAGATGGAAAGGCGTACGAGATTCCATTGATTGGAAATGTTGCTCAGGTTGATTTCTGGGTTTGGGGAGCTAAGTATCTTTACTTCATTGACCTCCTCATTCGCGATGCGGACGGTCGTGTCTACACATTGCCAGCTGGTCAGTTGACCTTTGATGGTTGGAAGAACGTCATCGTTCCTATTCCGACATATATCAGGCAGCGTTCTAGGCTCCGCAGTGGTCCTAAGACCATATCGTTTGTTGGATTCAGAATCCGCACAGATCCAAATGAGTATGTTGATGATTTCAACATCTTCTTCGATCAGCTCAAGTACACAACAAATACTTTGAACAACATCTATGATGGATACGAGCTTACATACATCGATTTTGGTGACTCAAGTTCTTCATCATCATCTGGATCATCATCGTCATCATCAACAGGAGATGCAAAATAATGAAAAAGATACTTACTGCTGTATTGACATTGACAGCTACTGCTGGATTGATGTTTGCTCAGGAAAGCCTTGCAAACCCTGATCCAACTGTAATCGGAAATGATTCTGCAAGACAGGCTTTGAAAGAAGTTTCTGTTGACAAGTTTGAGTTGGAGGGCAGTTGGAATGCCTCTATTTCT
>CAMHLH010000280.1 GCA_946185925.1 uncultured Treponema sp. | reverse complement strand
ATGGACAACGACTACGACAAGTTCAAGGAATGGCTCTTGGCGAACCTCCAGGCATAGCCGGACAATACAAAAAAAGCTTTCACAAATCCATCGGTTCAAACCTTTTGGAAACGTGAAAGCTTTTTTTTTGCGGATTCAGACTCTACATATTTGAGTAAGTCTGGACAGAATCCTCAAGATGCTCGATTTTTATGCCGGCCATGGCGAACATCTTCATCGAATCGGCCTCGTCGTGATAATGCTTCTCGCACACTACCCTTTTGATTCCGCAGTTGATGATGAGCATTGCGCAGGTCCTGCAAGGGGTCATCTTGCAGTAGACGGTGCCTCCGTCAATGGAAATGCCTCTTTTTGCGGCCTGGCAAATCGCGTTCTGCTCGGCATGGACAGTCCTCACACAGTGCTGCGTTATGGAACCGTCGTCGTGAACCATCTTTCGCATCAAGTGTCCGGCCTGGTCGCAGTGAGGAAGACCGGCAGGGCTTCCGACATAGCCCGTAACGAGAATCTGGTTGTCACGGGCTATGACACAGCCAGAACGCCCACGGTCGCAAGTGGCTCTTTTCGCTATCGTTCTGGCGACTTCCATAAAATATTCGTCCCAGGTCGGGCGAATGTAGGGAGTCTCAGCATCGGTGTTTTTTTTCTCAACAGAATCTTCCAACTTATTTCACAGCCTCGAAAATCAAATCAGCGACAAAAACTATCGCCAAAATCCAAGTGATGACATGAACATCCTTGAATCTTCTAGTAACAAGCTTGCAAAGGGCGTAAGAAATCACACCCCAGACAATTCCCTTTGAAACAGAATATGCGAACGGCATCACGGCGATTGTCAAGAATGCCGGAATGCCCTCGGTGATATCCTTGAAGTCAATTCCAGAAACGGATTTCGTCATCAAAAAGCCCACGAAAATGAGAGCCGGAGCGGTTGCCGCAGATGGAATCAAGGCGAAAAGCGGATTCAAGAAGAGAGCGACGATGAACAAAACCGCAGTGACCACGGAGGCGAATCCAGTCTTGGCTCCAGCCGCCACACCAGAAGTGCTCTCGACGAAACTTGTGACTGTCGAAGTTCCAAGGCAGGCGCCGACGACGGTTCCAACAGCGTCTGAAAGCAGCGCACCCTTCGCGTTCGGAATGTTTCCATCCTTGTCGCTCAAACCAGCCTGCTCAGAAACGCCGAGCAAGGTTCCAATCGTGTCGAACAAGTCTGTGAAAAGGAAAGTGAAGAAGACGATGAAGAACTTCAAGCTCAATATTCCAGAAAAGTCGAATTCGAAGAAGTAAGGGGCGGCAGGCGTGGCAAACGGAGAAAATCCATCAGGAACGGAAGTGACCCCGAAAGGGATGCCCACGAGAGTTGTCAAAATGATTCCTATCAAAATCGAGCCTGGAACCTTGAGCACATAGAGGACGATTGTCATCACAAGGCCAATCGCCGCCACAAGGGCCGAAGCGTGGGCTGAATCGAAATTTACGAACGAAATGAGGGTGGCCGGGTCGTCCGCGCAGATTCCCGCGTTCTCAAGGCCGATTATCGTTATGAACAAGCCGATACCAACAGAGACAGCCTTCCGAAGGTTTGTGGGAATCGACTGCATTATGGCTTCCCTGACCCCAAAAAACGAAAGAATGATGAACAAAAGACCTTCGGCAAGCACAGCCGTGAGCGCGAACTGCCAGGTGCAGCCCATTCCGAGAACGACGGAAAAAGTGAAAAACGCATTCAAGCCAAGACCAGGCGCCAAAGCCACTGGAAGATTGGCGCAGAATGCCATGACCAACGTGGCCACGGCCGCCGAAATGCCAGTGGCCGTGAAAACAGCATTCCAATCCATGCCGGAAGCCGACAGAATGCCAGGGTTGACAGCCAGAATATAGGACATCGCGAGGAACGTCGTTATTCCGCCGACAATCTCCCTTCCGAAAGTTGTTTTTCTCTCCTTGAATTTGAAAAATTCACTCATCGTGAACACCTCCATAAAGACCCTATCAAGTTTATATTTTTTAGAGAAAAACACAATATTTTTTACGTTTTTGCTTGACAGAAAAAAAAATATGCCATATTATATTATACATCAATGCGGCAGTCATATAACGGCTCATTATCTCAGCCTTCCAAGCTGATGACGAGGGTTCGACTCCCTTCTGCCGCTTCAAGCCTGAACTTTCGTTCAGGTTTTTTTTATGCATTTTTCAAAAAGCTAAAAGCGATTCTGCCCCCTTCTTCCGACAGAAAACCCATCTGGCGGCGGACGTGGAAACGGACCTGCAAAAAAGTAAGACAGGTCAAAACTGAAAAAAAAGAGGCGCAACTTCAAAACATTCGTTCAAGTTGCGCCTCTTTTTTCATACAAACAAAATCACTTGGGCAGATTCGACTTCAACACAATCGCATTCTTGTACTCGTCGGAAACAACTGAGAACAAGTCTATTTCAGGAGCGTTGTCGAACATCGACACCTCACCCTCGTAGTCGACGTCGTCGGCGATGCGGATTCTACCCGAAATCATGTCGCCCTTCACCACGCTGCCGGAACAAAGTTCTATGCGCTCCGGAGCTTCGATTTCACCAGTGACCCTGCCAGAAATCTCTATAGAATTCGCCCGCATTTTAGACACTTCGCAGACAGCGTTCTCGTCGATTTCGAGGTCGCCGGTCGCATTTATAGAACCTTTGAACTTTCCAGTAATGACCAGACTGTCCGTAAACTCAAGTTCCCCATCAAATTCAGTTTCCTGCCCGAAAACTGTCAAATTCCTTTTTTTGTCTTCAGCCATCAAAAATCCCGCTTAGTCAAATCAAAAAAACAAAGGGCTTCCAAAATAACTTCAGAAGCCCTTTAATTACAGCAAAATATTAAAACTTACTTAGAAGCTTTGAATGTCTTGTTGAAAAGTGTCGCCATTCTTGACTTCTTGCGAGAAGCGGCGTTGCGTGTCAAAACACCCTTGCTGCGTGCAGAATCAAGCTTTGAAGCCAATGCGTTGAGCTTCTCCTGAGCCTTAGCCTCGTCCTTTGCAGCGACAGCTTCAACGAACTGTCTTGCGCATGTGCGGCACTCGCTCTTGATTGCCTTGTTGTGAAGTCTGCGAACTTCGCTCTGTGCGAATCTTTTCTCTGCAGATGTCTGGTTTCTTGCCATAATTGGACTCCTAGGTTCGACTTTTCCAGCTTCAAAAAGACCGCTCCGATTTTGTCTTTTCCCGCATCAACGATGCAGAAACCGAAGACTTACATATCTCTCCACTGGCTTCAATTCCGTTGTCGATAAACGTATGCGTTTTACATGCCACTTTCATCATCCGCCACCTAGAATTTGAAGAACGAATGACTAAAAGCCTACTGAAAACGTTTTTATGATATCAAACAAAGCAGCAGCGAGTCAACATTCAAAACGCCCAAAAATCCGATATTGTCAATCCTTTTGCAACTGGCCGATGATTATGATAGAATATTTAAATCATGATTAAAGTCATCGCTTCCGCTGAGCATGAAAG
>CAMHLH010000279.1 GCA_946185925.1 uncultured Treponema sp. | reverse complement strand
ATCCTCATAGTTGAACTCTTGAAAGTCCGTCCTTTCTTTTTTGTTTTTTTCAGATTCGAAAATCTTTGTCGATCCGTCTGCAATTTTTTTGAAGCCGCTTCTCTTCATGAACGCCTCCATTGAATCCGAATACGACTCAAGTATTTCCGTTGTGAATCTGCTGTCACCTGTTCTTTTCAATTCTGTCCTGAACATGAGCCTGTCGAATCTGGTCTCCGCATTGTCCAGCCGGTTTTCGTCGCTTCTGTAGATTCTGTCGAGGTAGGTTCCCTTTGTGTACGAAAGCCCCCCGACGTATGAAAAATCCGCTCCGAAAAACTCGATTTTCCTGAAGCCTGCTTTTACCGCGAAGTCGGCGGCTGCTATCGTGACGGTTCCGCTGCCGGTTTCGATTGTTGGGAAAGCTTTCTTGCCTGTGTAGGTCGATGCGTATCTGGCCAGTGGATGACCGCTTTCCGAGAACACGACTTTTCCGCCTGCTTCCACCGCCTTTCTGACGGCCGAGCTGTTTGCGCAGAGGTCGAAGACGTAGATTGTCCCACTGTCGATTTTGTGCATGTAGTGGCTGTGCGACACGTTCTGTCCGTCCACCGAGACGACGCAGTCCGCCTTGATTTTCCTCTCCTCCAGAGCGGAATAGGCCGTGTCAGTGGCGATTAGAAAATAGCCGGAGCGGTTTTCTTCGATTTTTCTGACCGTTTCGTTGAATGTGGGGCCTGCCGCAATCACAGCCGCCGTTTTTTCTGCCGGAATTTCGTCGAAAATATCCTTCGCCTTTTCATTCAGCTTCGAGGCCGATTTGAGGTTCTCGAATATATTTCTCTGCCAGATTTTTCCGAAGTGGCATTGCACTGAATAGTCCGCCGACACTGCTTTGAGGGCTTCCTGGATTTTTTCGACAATCGAATTCTTCTTTTCCTTGAAGATGTTCTCCCACGACCGCAACGCCGCTATTGTCATGTCTCCGTGGATTGCCGGCTTGTAGAATTCCATTATTGTCCGTCCGATGTCTTCTTCGGCCGCAAATCGCACCCGTTTGTCGGAATGAAGCTTCTGCACCTCCGGGATTCTTTTCAGGAACTCGATGTCGTCGCTTTCCGTCTCGACCGCGATTACACGGGCTGTTGGGTGTCTTTCCAAAATTGCGGATATGTGGTAGCCGCCTGCCAGTCCCAGAATCACAAAGAAAGAGCTTTTTTCAAACTGTGAGGCGAAATTCTGCGCCTCCCGCTCTGGATTGTACTTGGAGTGCAGGGCTGTTCTTCCAATGACCGGGATGATTTTTCCGTCTTTCGATTCTGTCGTTTCCGTGTAGTTCATTTTCCAATCGTCTTCTCGATTTCCGAGATTAGCTCCCGCTTTTTTTCATCGATTTTTTCTTCCAGGGCCTTTTTGTTTGCCGCGTCTTTTTCCCGCTTGAACATGAGGACGTCCATCGGGAAAACTTCGTTCAGGAATTTTTCGTCCGAGAGGGCTTTCTCAAGTTCTTCCATTATTATCGTTTTTCTTTCGCCGAAGTCCATGTCGATTTTTTTCGCTGCTCCGATTTCGATTGGCTTCTCGCCATGGAGTTTTTCAGCTCCGTGCTTTTTTGTGATTCTGCCGAATTCGTCCCAATCGATATCCCTTATGATTCCGAGACTGAATTCGAATGGAAAGTTGTCTGACAGCCGGAAAATGCGCTCGGTCGGCGTGTTGAATCGTTTTGAATTCGATATGAACCAGTTTCTGTATATTTCGAGCGACTGTGCCGAGTTGAACCTGGAAGCCGTCATTCTTGTTTCTTTTGTGGAAAGTCTCGTGTCCTTCTCCTCTGAGGCTGTTTCCAGAGCGTTTGGCTGCGTGTGCTGAAAGCCCTTTGCCGGAGCCTGGTCTAGGCCGCAGAGAAAAATTGGGCCGTCACTCATCGCCATCGCAAGCTCAAGTGCCGTTCCGCTGACCGTGCCGTTCCTTCTCGCTGTCGTCGGCTCTATGCCGATTCTGCCGAGAATCCTCTTTTGGAATGTCGATGCGTCGTCGTAGAGAAGGGGAATTGTCGTTTTTTCTTTGATAACCTGCCTGGGCGCGGCCCCCTCTATGGCCAGGGCGAGCGCAGCTCCGCTTTTTTCTGATGTTGGAAAATCAAGGTGCTTTTTCGCCCAGTAGCCGCCGTCGGTGCTGATTACAAAGTCCGGCTCGATTCCGTTTCTTGAGAGCGGCATGAAGGCGGATGAAACCACAATCAAAAAGAAGCTCTCTCTGTTCTCCCGGATTTTTTTTATTGAAGATTCCAGACTTGTTCCTGAAGCCGCTATTAGAATCGGCCTCGATGACTTTTTCTCGTTCTTGATTGTGCTGAACTGTCCAACGTTTGCCGCGAATATGGCTGAATTTTTTAGCCAGCGTTTTGAAAAATGCGCCCGTGTCGCCATCACATTCCGGCTCTTTATGACCGCGCTTCTTATCATGCGCCACGAAAGCTCCGATTCTGCCGGAAACGCGTTTTTGCTGGGCGTCCAGTCGGCGAATATTGCCGAGCAGAGCTTTTCCTCTCCGAACGCGTTGAACAGTTCGTCGTCCAGACCGTCTTTCGCGAAAAATGTCTTGTCCCAAAGCCCGTCGTGCATGCCGAACCCGCCGGTAAATCGTATTGCGCATAAGCTTGCGCCGGGAAAGCGTTTCCGCAAAAAATCCGCGCAATAGGAAAGGGCGGGTTCCAGTATGAAAACGCATTGAGGCTCAAATTCCGCTTCGATGTTGTCCACGAATTTTTGAGCCTCTGCTTTTGGGTTGTATTTTGAGTGAAGATATTTTCCCCCGCATGAGCAAGTTTCCTCGCCGTTCCGCGCTTGGGAAAACTGAATGGTAATATCCGGCATCTATCAGCCTTTCTGCAGGAAGAGAAGGGAGCCTTTTTTGTTCGGGCAGATTCCCGCCATCAGGAGAAGAATCTGCTTTGCGCCGCTCTCTCCCAAAAGCTCTTTCAGCGTCGTCGCGATATGGAACGATATGAGTTTGTCGTCAAGCTCGTCTTTCGCGAACAGCACGATTTTTATTTCTCCGTCCGTGCCCAAGTGTATGCAGTTCGGAGACTTGAAAAGCGGTGCGATTATGGCGTGCGCGGCGTGCGCGACTGAATCTATGACCTTCTCCTTTATCTCGATTCTGTCTACCATGTCGAATTTTGAGAGTTTCCGCTCCACATCCGCATTCTGCAGGGATTTTTCAACGCAAGTCTTGAGCGAAAGTATGAAAAGATGGGCTGGAGATATCTGAAGTCCCTTGTCCAAATTTTCTTCGAGCGTTGAAAGTTTCACTTCGATATTCTTCTGCACTTCCATTATGTTCTTGAGCGTTGCCGCACTCTCTGTCGCAGAAGGAAGCGAAATCGGGTCGTCGTCCTCAAATTCCGCTATGACGAAAATCATCGGGGAATTCTTGTCGTTGAATGGCAAGAAATACAAGGAGTTTATCGAATCGCTGATTTTGTCATCGAAAAGCTCCAAGAACGGACCTAGTTCGTTGAAATCCTTTGAGAAG
>CAMHLH010000278.1 GCA_946185925.1 uncultured Treponema sp. | reverse complement strand
CAGAAACGGAACATCGCGTTCTCGCTCTGCCAGTCGTGGAGGTTCTTCAAAAAGCCGCTGCGGAAGAAAAAGCTTTCGCAGAGAGACATCTGAACGCCACCATGGGCCACCAGAACAGGAAGCTCCCCATCCTGCAGTGACGAAAGTATTTCTCTGAAGGCTCCGACAGTCCTTTTTATGAAATCCTGCCGTGACTCGCCCAAAAAAGAGCCTCCCGTCGGAGTCGGATTCTCGCCTTTCGAGTCAAGCCAGGCCTGGTAGCATGCGGCATTCTCCTTTGACACGGAGCCGTCTGCGAATTTTCCCTCAAGCAGCTCCTCGTGCGTCATGTTCTCGAAAAGCCCCATGCGCATCTCGCGGATGTCCTCGACTATGACTTTCTCCGCATCTGGAAAGAGTATGTCGGCGGTTCTTCTTGCGCGCACCATCGGAGAAACGAACACGCGCCTTGGATTCAGTATCTTCTCCCTGATTGCGGGCTGAAATTTGGAGAAAATCTCCGGCATCCTGTCCTTTGTATCGAAGGCCTGCCTTTCGCCAAGCTCCGTCAAGGGAACGTCCGAGCCGCCGCCCGCGAAACGCTTGTTCACGTTGGAAAGAGTCTGTCCGTGGCGGAAAATCGCGGCGAATGAAGAAGCCTTGAAGCCGAGGGCGAGTGTGTCGTCGAGGTTCCCTTTTATGACAGTCGGAAGGCCGGCGTTCATGAAAACGACAGCCCTGGCGGCCTTCGCAAGAGCCATGTTCAAACGCCCGTTGGCCTCCCGCAGGCTTCTGTCGGCCACGGAGGCAGGCACCACGCCGCAGCCCATTTCGGTAGCGATTGCAATCGGAAAAGAAGAAATCCTCTCCACAACGCGGGAGAGCTCCGGAACGGAATTTTCCCCAATATATTCAACCGCGTCGGTCTCGCTAATCTCGTGGATGAAGGACATTTTTTCGGCTTCCCCGGCTCCAGAACCTGCGAAAGAGGAAGCGAGTTTCAAAGCAAACGAACGGCGTCCAGAAAAAACGCCACCAATCAAAAGTATCATTCCTGAATACTAGCAGATTTTTGCGGATTGTTCCCCTCCTCTACACATCAGCGCAGCGCAAAACAGGGGAAATTTCCACCCGTCTCCACTATTTTTTGCCGCACGCCCCTTTCGACGGACAGGAAGCGCATTTCGAGCAGCCGGAGCAGCCGCCGGATTCGGAACCGCTCATCGAGGCGTGGAAAAGGGCCGCGTTCACGAAATTCTCGGCAACGCCCGGATTCGACGGAAAATAGAGATGGGGGAATCCGGCGACAATGTTTTTTTCAAGCGAGGGAAGAGAAGACGGACACTTCTTTCCAAAAGCGCAAGCGGGGGCGGAAACCTTCCCGCAGGGCCAGCTTTTTCCGTTGGGCTTCCTAGCCATGAAGGAGTCTCCATTGTCGCTGCTGTCGAAGTAGTGGAACTCGTGGCCGCGGACTTTGTCGCCCTTCTTCATGAGGAAGCTGTCCTCCAGCGCTTCAAATTCAGCATAGCCGAAACGGACCAGCCTCTCTTTTTTCTCGAAGCTGCCAGGCAGGATTCCGAGCGTCTGCAGGTACATGAAGCCACCGCACTCGGCGAAGACCGGCGCGCCGGACATGCAGAAGCGGCGGACCGAAGATGACGCGACGGAACTTGAAAGCAGCTCGTTCCAGAAAAGTTCCGGGTAGCCGCCGCCGATGTAAAGGCCGAAGCAGTTTTTGGGGACAGGCTCGTTCTTCAGAGGCGAGAAGAAGACGATTTCCGCGCCAAATGAACGTAGCAGATCCAGATTCTCCCGATAGTAGAAGCAGAAGGCCTCGTCCCTCGCGACCGCAATCCGCACGGATGGAACAAAGGAGACAGGAGGCACGAACGACAAGATTCTCTTCAGGGACAGGGACTCTTCATCGTCGTTCAAATTACGAAGGTGCAGCGGAACGGAACGGCGGGCGAAGGACAGGAGCCTCTCAAAGTCCACGGTTCTTTCCACGGAGGATGCGAGTTTCTCAAGCTTCTCCTCGATGCCCTCGACCGCGTCCGGCGTGACAAGCCCCAGATGGCGGGACTCTATCGCGAAGTCGGGATTGTTCTCTATGTAGCCGACGACCTCGACGCCGCAAAATTCATCGATTTTGGAGGAGAGCGTCCTGAAGAGGCTTTCCGAGCACCTGTTCAAGAGCACTGCGAACCGGGACTTCGGAATCAAGCTTAAAAGGCTGTCCTCCACGTTTCTCTGAAAATCCACAACGCCCTTTATCTCGGCGCATATGGAAAGCCCCTTGCCCTTCGCGTCGACCACGAGCAGGACCGGACACTCCAGAGCCTGGGCCACACGGAAGGAGCTGGCCTCCACGGTGTTCGAAACGCCGTCGTAGAAGCCCATCGCGCCCTCCAGAATCGCGAAATCCGAGCCGGAGATGTCCCTCTCGAACAACGAATTAAGCTCGGACTTGGAATTGAAGAACAAGTCGACGTTGCCCGTCCTCGCTCCGACTATTTTTGAATGGAAAAGCGGGTCTATATAGTCCGGACCGATTTTCACCACCGACACTTTTTCAGAGCGGAGCCTGCCGAACGCTTTCGCCAAGGCGCAAACAGCCGTCGTCTTTCCGCTTGAAGATGACGGAGCCGAAACCAAAATCCGCGGAATCATAAATCAAACCACCACAACACTATAGCTCCTCAAGGACTTCTTCTATATATTCGCTAGACTTCTTCCTTTTTAAGACTATTATCGTCAAATCGTCCTCCCTTGGAACCCCGGAAGTGAAGAGCATGAGGTCGTCGATTATCTCCTCGAGAATCGACTGCGAATCCATGGCCGCTGAACGCTCAAGGACAAGCTTGAGCCTGTCGGTGCCGTATTCGTCCCTGTACTTGTTGAATGACTCAATCAGGCCGTCCGTGAAGCAGACGAAGACATCGCCCGGCAGCATCTTGAATTTTATCTCCGGAAACGAAACAGCGATTCCCTTGATGCCAATCGCTCCGTACTGGTTGAACGAAGAGTCTTCGCTCACGACCTCGGAGACCATGTTCGTCTGCGCGGAATACATGATCGGATGCGGGTGCCCGGCGTTCGCCATAGTTATTTTGCAGGCGTCGTCCTCGTCGAATTCGGAGAAATGCAGGAGGATGCCCGTAAGATAGTTCTCTATTTCGCCCTTCGCCTCAAGAATCTGCTCGTTCACCTTGTAGAGCGTGGAGGAGACGGACTTGAAATTCTCCAGAGACTCCATGAACGTGTTGAAGATTATGCGCTTTGAAAGCATGGTTATGAGACCAGCAGCGATTCCGTGGCCCGACACGTCGAAAAGGGAGAAGCCTTCAAGGAACTCATTGTTCGTGTAGTAGTCGTACAGGTCGCCCGAAACCTTCGAGGCGGGCTGGTAGCAGATTGCGATGTCCCAGCCGCGGAAGAGCTTGTCAGGCGGAGGAAAGAACTTCTGCTGGACAATCGCCGCCATCTCCAAGTCCAAATCCTTCCTGACCATCTCCTTCACCGGGATGTGCATCAGGTAATCCAGCCGCTGG
>CAMHLH010000277.1 GCA_946185925.1 uncultured Treponema sp. | reverse complement strand
GTCTTTTTGAAAGCTGGCGCTCCTGCTCTGTCCAAAGCCTTTGGGTGTCCGCAAACGTTTACACCAAGTCTTCTACATTCCTTAAAACGAGGATTTCTTCTAGTAGCCATTTTTGTAGTACTCCTTAAAAACTACTTAAAAATTTTCACCAAGTGGATGCGAATCAGCCGCGACTGCATCGTAACATTGGTTTTCAACGACTGTTAGAGGGAAGCTAATCAGTATCGAGAAATATACCACATTAAGAAAATTGATTCAATCCATCTTGCCGTCACGAATCGGAAGAAGCCGCACCAAAATAGCTGTACCTCGAAGTCACCATGTCGTCGATCTGGTCCTCCTCAATTTTCAGCTGCTCACGCTTCCACGCATCCTGACGACGGTCCCGCAAAGTCTCAAGGACCTTCACTTTTTTCATCGCCTCAATCATGACCATGCGTTTCTGGTTGGTGACCACCTTAGCTTTCGCAAGCTCCTCCGTCATCTCATCGCGCCTCTGGTTCAAGAGCTGGAAATACTGGTTAACCGAAAAAAGACTGTTCAAGTCCTTCATCTTGTCGGCTTCCAAGACAGACTTAGCCCTGGACTCGGCAATCATGTCGAGGGTCTTCTGAATCTGAGTCTCAACAGCGACAGCCTTTCCAAGTTCAGCCTGAGCTTGCTGCTTCTCAAATTCCCTATAATCCAATACTTTCTGAAGTGAAAAATTGAAGCGTTTCATTTACCTAATTCAAACTTTTTGAAATCAACGACAAATCCGTATTCGCAGCCACAGAGTTGGCATCGGCCACCTCGGCCTTCTTCCTGCTCTGCACCTGCTCGGCCACGCTCTTGCGCTTTGACTGGGGAGACTCGACAATTTCGTCATCCGGCACATTCAAATCGGCAAGGGCGGCAAGTTTCCGCAAAGTATCATCAAGAGTGCAGTGCTCCTCTTCCTCCTGCATCAAGAATTCCTCAATGGCCTGATGCTTGGCGATGGCCTCGTCTATTTCCGGATTCGCGCCAACCTGATAGACACCAGCGAGAATCATCTCCCTGTTCTCCTCGTAGACCGCAATCATCCTGGAAACCTTCGTGACGGCCTTCAGAGTCTCCTTTCCGCAGACGCGCCTTGAAAGACGGCTGATGCTCTTCAAAACATCGATTGCCGGATAGTGCTTCGACTGCGCGAGCGCTCGGCTCAACATGATGTGCCCGTCCAAAGTTCCTCGGACCTTGTCGGTGATAGGCTCATCCAAATCATCGCCATCAACGAGAACGTTGTAGAATGCTGTTATCGAGCCTTTGTCGTTCGTGCCAGAACGCTCCAGAAGCTTCGGAATCATGTCGAAAACGCTCGGAGGATAGCCACGCTGCGCAGGAGCTTCGCCCGTGGAAAGAGCGATTTCTCGCTGGGCGTGGGCGAAACGCGTCATGTTGTCCATCATGAGCATGACGTCCATTCCCTGGTCGCGGAAATATTCGGCGATGGCTGTCGTGGTATACGCGGCGCGGAGACGGTTTATAGAAGTGGTGTCGCTGGTGGCGACAACAACCACAGACCTCTTCATTCCCTCCACGCCCAAATCGCGGTTGATGAAGTCCATGACCTCACGCCCACGCTCTCCAATCAAACCTATTACGTTCACGTCTGCGTTCGTGTTCCTCGCTATCATCGAAAGGAGCGTCGACTTTCCGACACCGGAACCGGCGAAGATGCCGAGGCGCTGTCCTTTTCCACAAGCGAGAAGAGAATCGATGCAGCGGACGCCCGTGACAATTCTCCTGTCGATTGGCAACCTTGTCATCGGGTCTGGTGCCTGGGCCAAAGCGGGGTAAAATTCGGACGTGTCGAGGTTGCCCTTTCCGTCGCACGGAGTTCCGGTCGCATCGATTACGCGGCCGAGCAAGCCCCTTCCAACAGGCACCTGCAAGACTTTTCCGCTCGCGACAACCTCGCAGCCGACCTCGATTCCCTCGGTCGCGCTGTAGGCCATCAGTTTCACGGTGCTGCCTTCAAGCCCCATGACCTCGGCGAGGACAGTCTTGTTCGTCTTTGATATTTTTATGTTGCAGATTTCACCGACCATGGAACGGGGGCCCTTGCTCTCAATCATCAAGCCCTTCACGGCTGTGACATAGCCAGTGTAGAGGATGGTCTCCGTATGCTTCACGGCGTTAAGATATTTGTTGAAAAACGTTTCCATAATCTTCATTTTTTTCACTAACCGATTATATCACATCGCGCGCATTAAAAAATAAGGCGCAAACCCGACAAATTTTGAGCTGCGCCTCCCTAAAAAACTTAACAAAATTGAATCACGCCTCAGAAACTCCAGAATCCTTCGCCAAACTCTTGACTGGTGAAATCTCAAGAATCTTGGTCTCAAGTTCTGTAAGCTGGCTGGAAATGCGCGCATCGATTGCGCCGAAGTCAGTCTCGACGATACAACCGCCCTTGTCGACAGTAGAATCCTCAAGAACTGTGATTCCCTTGACGTTCTCAACCTGCTTTATGAAGTCCTGAATATGCTCCGTCGTAAGCTTGACATCCGCAAGATTCACGCGCAAAGTGACATCGCCGCGCCCCTTCACTTTCTTGAGAGCCTGAAGGACATTCGCCATGACGACGCTCTTCTGGTTCTCGGAAATTATCTTCACGACCTTTCTCGTCATCAAAACGACGAGTTCGACAATCTGCTGCTCAGTCTCGCTCAAAATCTCTTCGCGGCGGGCCATCACCGACTCAAGAATCTTGTGGGTCCTCTCCACAAGGCGGTTCACTTCATCACTTCCACTCTTGAATCCATCGGCCTGTCCCTGTGCAAAGCCGTCCTTGTAGGCGTTCTTGTTCACATCATCGTGCTCGACTGAAGCCTGCGCCTTTATCTGGGCGGCTTCCTCCTCGGCCTTCCTGATTATTTCCTTGGCTTCGTTCTCGGCATCAGTCTTCACGACCTGTGCCTGATCTGTCTGTCTCTTGACCTCGGCAAAGGCAGACTCCTGGGCCTTCCTGATAATCTCATCAGCCTCAGCCTGCGCATCGGCAAGCATCTGCTGCTTTTCGTTCTCCCACTGGATTTTGAACTCTTCGGCCTCGCGCCTCAAATCATCGGCAGTAGGACCAGTGTACTCAGGCTCCTCCTCGACAGGCTCTTCCTCGACAGGAGTGAAAAACTCATGGACAAGTTTCAACTGGAACTCGCCCTCTTTTGGTTTCAATTCGTTTGAGTGAAAGTAATTCTTTGCCACGATTTTGCTCCTGTTTTATTAGACAATCATCTCTTCTTCGCCAGAACGAGCGATTACGACATCTCCAGACTCTTCGAGACGGCGGATAGTAGAAACGACTTTCTGCTGAACCTCTTCGACATCCTTCAAGCGGACAGGTCCCATGAACTCCATCTCCTCTTTGAGCATTGAAGCGGAACGCTTCGACATGTTCTTGAAGATTTTGTCCTGAACTTCCGGATCGACATTCTTGAGAGCCTTTGCAAGCTCGTTCTGATCGACTTCGCGAAGGACGCGATCCCGCAGAACGCCAAGTTCCTCGCCGTCGTC
>CAMHLH010000276.1 GCA_946185925.1 uncultured Treponema sp. | reverse complement strand
TTCGCGCGAACGAGATTGTGAAAAGCTTCGCGCACACCCGTCCGAACGGTGAAAAATGCTTCACTGTCCTTTCTGATTTGTCGATTTCGTATTCGGCTGCCGGGGAGAATATTGCGGCAGGCTCCTCCACGGGAAGCGGAACGTTCACCCAATGGAAGGAAGACAATGAGGATTATTCCGGGCAGGGACACAGGCGCAACATGCTCGGCAAGGATTTCACAAAAATCGGAATCGCCTATTCGTATGACGCATCAAGCACCTGCAAATACTACTGGGCTATGATTCTGTCGAATTAGCATTTTTCAATAAATCCGCAGACCCGTTTTCTTTCCGTCTGCGGATTTTTCCTCCTCGTGGAGCCAGTCGAATTCGTCGTCGCTTGGAATCTCGATTGGAACGTAGTCGGGGTCGTTCGAGAGAATTTCGTCGAGCATGTCCATGAGATTTTCGAATTCCGTCAGATAGAAGCAATCCTCGTCGCAGATGTCGTCGCCTCTCTTCAAAAGTTCGATTAAAAGTTCCCTAAGCTCAGAATTCATAGCGGTAGTGCTCCTTGTCGAGGCTTTCCAGGAAAAACTTCGACTGCTTGATGAATTTGTTGTAATCGTGCTCCGTAAAACTGATGTGGTCAAGCCTCTTTATGAGTTCCGCCATCTTCTCGGAGAATTCCCGCCTCCGCAGACTGTCGAGCATCTCTCTTGGATTTGAACAGAAGTCGAAGAAGATGTTCTGGATTTTTGCGTCGCAGTGTATGTTCTCCGGCTTTATGATTCTCGCCCCTTCCAAATCCGCGGCCGCTATCCTGTTGAATCCGTCGTGGATTTTCGGGTCGATGACAATCACGCTGTCCTTGTCGAACGCCCCAAGGTAGACGACCCAGTGGTTGCCCATCCAGCAGATGAGCGACTTGTACGGCAGCTCGTCCAGCGAAGTGAACGTTTCGGATGTGAGACGCAGGTGGTTCCCCGCGTTCCATGTGCCGTTGTTCAGCGACGATGCGTCGTGGTTCGCGAAAAAGTCGCAAAGAGTTCGGACTTTTCTTGCGTAGTTCAGAACCTTTTTGTGGTAATTCTCTTCATTGATTTTGTCTTTGTTCTTTATGAGCCGCATGAAGGCCGTGTAGATTGTGTAGAACGACTCTTTGTGTTCGAATGGATAGTAGCCCGACACCAACGCCCACAACGTCACCGCCTTGAGCTCGTAGAGGGTCTTTTCCTCCAGCGTCATCTTCGACAAGTCCGAATTCGGCTTGAACACCTTGGCGAGATGCGGTTTCGTTATGTACTCTGGAATGTACCCTCCGTTTATGAGCGAGAAAAGGATGCAGCCGTTGAAGCCCTGACAATACCATTTTTTTGGGGCTGTGTCTGAATTGAAAAGAACCATGTTGAATTTCTATAGGGGAAATCTGCCGCGCTGTCAATGGACTGAAAGCGGTTCTCAGAAACTTCCGCTTGACAATTCAAAAAATTCGCTTAAATTCATTACTTGAAAAGTATATTTATGTGTTTTTAAGGGGTATTTTATGCGCAATTTTTCAAAAATCATTCTCGTGTCGCTTTTTGCCGCGCTTTCGCTTGTCTTTGCGTCCTGCTCGGATGGTGATGGGGGAGGTGATTCTCTGGTCTACGAGTACGGCTACAAGCTGAACCAGACAGTGAGCGAGAAGGAGTACCACAGAGTCGTGAAATATGGATGCGTGGACAACGGCGACAACACATTCGAGGTCAGGGAATATTCGATACATTACTTTGCGACTTCAAATTCTTCATACAAGGATTTGAGCGGCGGTCAGCTTTGTTCTCTTGTGAAAAACGGCACAAGGACACCCGACGACAGCAAAGAGTACACTCTGTCCTCCGACAAGGACAGCACGATGACGAACAGTTCCACTGGAGAAACGAAGACGTTCCATTTGTATTCAGGATTGAACTACAAGGTATATTGGTATTATTGACTTTCCAAGGAGC
This sequence comes from uncultured Treponema sp., assembly GCA_946185925.1. Taxonomy (GTDB): domain Bacteria; phylum Spirochaetota; class Spirochaetia; order Treponematales; family Treponemataceae; genus Treponema_D. The sequence continues at coordinate 1,574 of CAMHLH010000276.1, read as the reverse complement.
CTAGATGAAGCGGCTTTTCACTTTTCTCTTCGTCTTATTCGTCTCGTTCTGCGCGTTTGCGGAGATGCGGTACATCGAAATCGAATCTTTGTCCAATGCGGCTGTAGTCAAGTTGAAGAAACTTGAGGATTTGGAATTCCTCATCGGCAAGAACAACGTTTCTGTTGCGTTCTTCCAAAGTTCTTCCGGCGATTTGCTCATCAACGCGAACGGAACATATTTCGCTTTTCCCCTGAACGGATATTGGACGATTGACGACTACAAGAAAGGCACGGCCGCGGGATTCAAGAACGGCTCGGATTTTTCGGACGCTGAATTCCACTGCATCGACTCCTCCGAGCTGTACTACTTTTTCAAGAGCAACAGTTTTCTGTCGGTTTCGGACTGCACGGACGCGAAGAAGAACGGTTTTCCGTCGTCTAGGCAATACTATTCCGCGAAGGAAAAGGGCTTTTCCAAATTCAGCGACTATGACGAATACCTGAAATACAACCGCCTCGGCTACAAGACGAAGGACGACTGGAAAAAAGCCGAGAAGAAAGGATTTGCATATGCGTCTTCGTTCTACGATGCCCAATCGAAAGGCTTCGACACGAATTCGGACTACCAGAAAGCCAAATCGTACAATCTTCAGGACGAATCTTCCTTCAAAAAATTCAGCGAAATCGAGGACAGCATCGAGCGGATTGTTTCCGCCAAAGCCACCGACAAACGCCAGGCATTCGTCTTCCATTTCCTCGCCCGATTGCCGAAAGGGGAATCCGCGCTCTCCGTGCTGTCGAAGTCTCTGAAAAACCTCTACGACTCGACACCAACCGACGTTAAGAACGCCCTTTCCATGTACGTCAACAACACCGACTCGTCCCGCAACAGGGATAGATACTACGGCTACAATTCCTACGGCAGCCTCGATTCCCTCTTTGAGCAGGATTCCCTCAGGCGTTTCTTCGCTTCCGTGGAGACAAGCGAACTCGGCACGTATTCAAGCCAGACCGAAATCTTCAAGCGCAACGGAAGCAAGGTGAATTTCCCGGCAGTGAAGAAAAAGACTGTGGAAACGACCGAGGCGAAGGATAATGGAAGGCAGGCTGCGGATGCGTCGGATGCGAAGTGAGGAAAAAAACAGAAAATCATTAAGCAAATAATTTATTAAATGAGTTTATCAAGGAGTCTAAATACACTATTTTATAGTTTTATGAAAGAAGATTTGAAAACGAATTTTTTAACATCAACAGAAATCTCAGGTGCGATAGAACATTTGATAAAGAACGCTGAGAGATTTATATATCTGGTTTCACCATACATCGATATAAATGAGTTGCTGAAAAAACGACTTGATGAAAAAGCGTCACAAATTCCTGTCGTCATCATCTATGGAAAAAAGAAAAAACATGAGCTTGAATCAGCTTTTCAAAATGCCGAAAACTACCAACTATTTTTCAACAAAAATTTGCACGGCAAGCTTTATCTGTCGGATTCAGAAGCGATAATAACATCTTTGAATCTATACGAATACTCGCAGGTGAATAACATTGAGTACGGTATCAGGGTTGAAAAAAATGCAGACCCGACTT
>CAMHLH010000275.1 GCA_946185925.1 uncultured Treponema sp. | reverse complement strand
TTCCGCTCGTTTCTGCCATTGCACTGTGAAAACTCGACTTTCGCCCTAAAAAAAGATGGACTCCGTGTTCAGAACGCGCAGCGTTCTGAGTAGTTTCGCTGCAATCGCAAAGCTTTTACAACCAGTGTGGCGAAACTACAACTTCCTCCATCCGTCGTACTTTTCGCACTCAAGTATCTTCCGCGCGTTGGCTACGCGCTCCTCGGAAGGCGAATCGACATCCTTGAGCTCGTAATCTATTCCCAAATCCTTGTATTTCGTTATCGCAAGACCGTGGTAAGGCAGAATCTCCACGCGCTGGACGTTGTGGAGCGTCCTGATGAAGTCGCGAGTCTTCTCCAGATACACGTCGTTGTCGGTGATGCCGGGAACGAGGACATGGCGAATCCAAATCGGCTTTTTGATTTCGTCGAGATAGCGGAACATGTCGATTATGTTTTTTCCGCTCCTGCCCGTGAGTTTCTTGTGCTCCTCCTCGTCGATGTGCTTGATGTCGACCAGAAGAATGTCGGTCACCTTCATGAGCCTTTGGAATTTCTCGAACCACTCGCCTTCCCTCGTAAAAGGCTCGCCGGCAGTGTCGATGCAGGTGTTTATCCCCTTCTCCTTCGCCTTCTCGAAAAGCTCAATCAAAAAATCAATCTGCACGAGCGGCTCTCCACCCGAGACTGTGATTCCGCCCTTCTTTCCCCAATAGGACTTGCAGGCAAGCGCCTCGTTCAATATCTCGTCCGTCTCCATCTGCTTGCCCTTCATCAAGTCCCAAGTGTCGGGATTGTGGCAGTACTTGCATCTCAAACGGCAGCCCGTAGTGAAAACGATGAAGCGGCTTCCAGGTCCATCCGCGCACCCGAACGACTCAAGCTGGTGAATATATCCTTTCATAATTTGTACCTCGCGTTGTATTCTACCATAAAAGCGGATTTTGAACTTGAGCACAGAATACCGGCAGAAAAAGCGCACAGCACAAAATTGCAATTGTCCTTTCAAAAAAAAGCATTTATATTTTGACCATGGGTAAAAAGGATTCGGCAGAAAAGCTACTTGAAGCGCACAACGACGTGTTTGCGGATATCGTGAATGCTCTTTTGTTTGGTGGAGAGCAGATTGTGAAAGAAGATTCTTTAACAGACGCTCAGCCATTCTCTTCGTTCAAAGCGACCGGCGACACAAGGCTGCAGGAAAGGGATGTCGCGAAATATTGGAACGATGACTGCATACGAATAGGCTTCTGCGGAATCGAAAACCAAACAGCCCAGGACAGGGATATGGCACTGCGGGTAATAAGCTACGACGGAGCCGCATACCGCTCTCAGCTTTCCGAAAAACCGCAGAACAAGAACAAGTCAGGAGAGACGGTTCGCTACCCTGTAGTGACACTCGTCCTGTATTTCGGCACAGAACACCGTTGGAGCGCGGCAAAGTCGCTTCACGAACGACTTTCAATAAACGACAGACTCATGCCGTTCGTCAGCGACTACAAGATGAATCTATTTGAATTGGCGTGGCTTTCGGATGAACAGATATCCGCATTTAAAAGTGATTTCCGAGAAGTTGTCGAATACCTGCGCTCGTGCCGCATGCACACCAGATATGAAGGGTCGGAGCGTGAGCTTCAGCACATCACGGAAATGCTAGAATTGTTCCGAGCAATTTCAGGTGACGAGTCATTCAAGGCTATAGAACCGGCGATTTTGAACACGAAAAAAGAGAAAGGAGGCATAAAAATGTACGACGTATTCCGGGCAGTAAAAGACGAAGGCATCACTCTCGGCCGAAACGAAGGCATCGCCCTCGGTCGAAACGAAGGCATCGCTCTCGGCCGCAACGAAGAGCGCACATCGCTTCTTTCGTTGTTCGCGGCGTTGTATGCGGCGGGCAGAGCGGACGACGTGCGGAAGGCGACAAGCGACCTGGCATACCTGCAGAAGCTGTTGGACGAATACCAAAAATAGACCTGTTCTGAAATCTTCAGTTTCCGAACATTTTCAATTACTTGCGCGTAAAAAAAGGGCGGCCGAAAATTCTTCGACCGCCCTTTTCCATCCGCCACTTCAATCAGCGGAAAGCAAGACTAGTATGTGTACTTCCAAGAAACTGGGAGAGCGAACTCTGTGTATCCGTAGTCAGAGTCTGTGCAAGACTGGAGGATGAGACCGCCAGAAAGCGTGTGGTGGTCGTTCAAAGCGAACACAATCTTCGGATAGATTCCGAATGTCGGGTCGAGGTCGCGCCACTCAGTTTTCTTCTCTGTGTTTCCAACAGTCTCGTCACCAAAGTCAAGAAGAGCCAATCCCTTGATGTCCAATGTGAGCTTGTCCGTGAGTCCAAGAGCGAACTCTACAGCAGTGTAGAAGTCATAGCCTCCTTTGTGGCTCCAAGTTGCACCAGTTGGATCATAATAATAATCGTACTCATAATCTGCATCGAGGTTGAAAGCAGCGTCAGCTCCGATAGTGAAGCTTCCGGCATCATAAGTTACACCGGCAGAAAGGATGTTTTTTCCATAGATTCCCTCGGCAGAAAGAACAGAAACAAAGGCAGAACCATCCCAATAGCTATACGGAGAAACGAATGTCACGTTTCCAAGACCTGCGTCTCCGTCATCAGAATGTGTGAATCCAACATTGATTACGAGCTTGTCGATGGCCTTGATAGAAGCGTAGACACCGACCTGCAAAGCGTCATCCGTTCCGATGTGGCGGATAGAACCACCAATCGCAAACGGGTCAGAAGTGTAGTCGACACCGAGTGCGATTTCATAAGCGTCTGTGTCATTGTCGCTAAACCAAGCGGCAGGAACATCGAATCCAGCTCCGAACGAAAGACCTTCCACAGGACGAATAAGAACTGCGAAACCGTTTGTGCTGTAGTTACCAGCGTTGATGTTGTCATCGAGGACAGGAAGATAAGAGCCCTCTGTGTAAAGTTCGTCAGAGAATCCGAATCCAACAACCTTGAAAGGGTTGAATTCAACATACCAGTCGGCATCCCACTCGCTGATGATGAACGGCTCATCGTCGTCGTCGTTCCAAGTTCCGTTCGGGTCAGTAAGTGAAAGCGTTGCGTCAACTCCAACTTTTATGATGTCGCCATCATAATCGGCAGTGACGTTCTCATCGATTCCTGCAAAGGCTGTGTGAGAATCCCTGTTGCTGTTTTTTGGCGAGATGTGATGAACAATGTCTGACGACAATTCATTCGTGAACTCGATCTGCTTTTTCTTGTCGGCTGCGAAAGCGGCTGAAGAAAGCGCTGCGACTGCGAGGGCCGCGAAAACGATTTTTTTCATGTTTTTCTCCTATTAAAAATAAGAATTTACTTAGAAAACTTCGCAAAGGGTGCGTTTTTTCGCATCCGCTTGCAAAATCGAGAAAACTCTAGACAAAATCGCTGGTTTTGTCAAATTCACTTTTTCTCATTTGCCAAATTTATTTTTTTTCAAAATCCAAATAGACTGTTGACCCGAACCAGGTCTGACGATAGATTATATGAAAGCGGTGTTTCCCAGCCAAAAATGGGAACGAAAAAAGCGGTGTTTCCCAGCCA
>CAMHLH010000274.1 GCA_946185925.1 uncultured Treponema sp. | reverse complement strand
ATTGTCTTTATAGCCTATATTTTCAGGAAAATGACAAAAGGTTCAAAAGAGTGCACCAGCTTCTTGCACGAATATAAGAAATTCTGCGAAGGGCTATTCGCAAACATTCCAAATGCGGCATATTTTGAAATTGTCGGAACAAATCATAAATCGATTATTGAAAACTTCGAGCGGTGGATAAAAAATTAAAGCCACTTCTTGATTTTTTTTTAAATTCATATTACTTTAAATTTGAATTGCGGGTGCGTCTCTTCGGAGTACACCCTAGGGCAAGCGGATGCGTCGGCTTGCTTTTTTTGTTTTAAAATTGCTATATTTTAAATATTCTTTATTATGCCATTCGACAAAAAGCCGACTTGGAAAAGCAGTTGAATGAACTGCGAAACCGGAAGTGAATTTCGACCTGCTAGAAATGCCGTTTTCCCCCTTCTTTCCTCTCTGCTTTCTCTCTGTTTTACCCTCGGCTTTTCCGCTATAATTTCCGCATGAACACAGTAGAAATAAAATGCGTCGCCCAAAAAGGGGCGAAAATCCCGGAATACAAGACGGCTGGGGCGGCAGGCTGCGATGTCTGCGCTTTTTTGACCGAAGATGTGACGATAAAAAGCGGAATGCGGGCGATGATTCCCACAGGGCTTTCTTTTTCGATTCCTGAAGGCTTTGAAATCCAGGTGCGGCCGCGTTCAGGTTTGGCCGCAAAAAACGGAGTGACTGTTTTGAACACACCGGGGACAATCGATTCCGACTACAGGGGCGAGGTGAAGGTGATTCTGGTGAACCTCGGAAGCGAAGATTTCGTCGTGAAGAACGGAGATAGAATCGCGCAGCTCGTGGTCGCTCCCGTCACTCTTGGAAAATTCGTTCCGGTGGCTGCCCTCGATGAGACGGAGCGTGGTTCCGGCGGCTTCGGTTCCACTGGAAGATAGTCCTGTCCGTCGGCTGAATTTTTGAAGATGAAGTCAATCGAAAATCTCAAGAAACGACTCTCCCAAAAATACAAAGGTTCTCGTCTGGATTCGTTCGCTCGCCACGTCCGCGCCCTCTATCTGTATTATAAGCATGTCTGGAGACTGAGCTCGGCGCACGCCTGGCTGGTATCTTTCTTCAAGGCTCTGTGGCAGGAAATCCAGAAATTCAACCTCCTGAACTACATTTTCGCCTTCCTCGCTTTTGTTCTGGAAAAACTCTCTTTCAAAAACGCGGCCGAGCGGGTGCGGTTCTGTATGCAGGAGAAGGACATCAGAAACGGCGGAATCCCCGGAGTGAACAGGCACGTCATCGTCCGCTATCTCTTCAAGGAGCTTTTCCTCTATTTTTTCATCGCGTTCCTCTTCTTCTTCATGATTTTCTTCGTGAACCAGATTCTTCTGGTGGCGGAGAACATTCTGAAGAAGCACGTTCCGATAGCCGACGTGATGCGCCTCATAACGTACTCGCTTCCGATGGTCATCGCGCAGTCGGCTCCGTTCGCGACGCTCGTCGGCTTCTTGATGTGCCTCGGCCGCCTCGCGACGGACAACGAGGTGCTCATTCTCCGCGCGTCCGGCCTGGGCTACAAGATGATTCTCGTTCCAGTCGTGCTTCTCGGCATCGTCATCTCAATCGCTTCGTTCTTCGTGAACGACTACCTCCTTCCTCTCGGCACTCTCAAGTACAACCGGCTCTACCGGACGATTCTGACATCGAATCCGGCAGTGGAGCTTGAGTCGAATTCCGTGAAGAGGACAAGCGACAAGACCCTTGTAATCGGGCAGGTTGAGGGGGATGACGTGAGCGATTTGATTTTCTTCGACACCGACAGCGATGGAAAACCCCGCATAATCGTCTCCGACAAGTCCGTGGTGAAGAAGTCGGAGGAGCCTGGCGTTTTGATGAAGCTTTTGATGAACAACTCCTCCGTGATTTTTTTCGACAACAGCGAGAAGAAGACATACGACTTCATGCTTTCAGAGAACATGGAGATGAACATCTTCGAGTCTTCCTTGGGCAACGTGAACAGGAAGACCAGCCCCAGGGAGATGACATCCTACGATTTGTACAAGAAGATACAGAAGATGAAGGACGACGACAGCGTGACGAAGAAGTCCATGAACCAGCACAAGCTCGAGCTGAACAAGAAATTCTCCATGCCGTTCGGTTCGTTCTTCTTCGCAATTTTGGCTCTTCCGCTTGCGCTTCTTTTCGGAAAGCACAATGGACAGACAATCGGGCTGATTTTCGGGCTTTTCATATCCGTGCTGTATTGGGCGGTTAGCATCGTCGGGCAGATTTTCTCTTCCAGGAGCGGAAATTTCGGCGTCGTGACGATGTGGATTCCCGACTTCATAATCGGGCTGCTCGGGCTGCTCTTTTTCGTGCGGCTTTTGAGGAGATAGGATGAAGCTTGTAGAGTATCTTTTCAGAAAGGTGATTCCGCTTTTCATCGGTGCGCTCGCCTTTTTCTCTTTCGTCATCATCCTCGTCGATTTGATGATGAATTTGTGGAACTACATTTCGAACGGAGTTTCGGGCTTGACGGTCATGCACATAATGCTGCTCTATCTGCCCAAATGCGTCTGGTACGCGACCCCAATCGCGATTCTCTTCGCAGTCTCGTATTCCTTGAGCGATTTGTACGCCAGCAACGAGCTTGTCGCGATTTTCGCGTCGGGCGTCTCTCTCGTCAAGTTCACGTTTCCGCTGCTCGTTTTCGCATTCTTCTTGAGTGGAGCGCTCTTCTTCTTCGACGACAAGGTTGTGGTCCCGACATACGCCAAGAAGACTTCCATGCAGGAGTCCGTCCTGAACAAGGAGAAGACCGACAACAACAACAACATCGTAGTAATCGGAGAGAACGGCAACATCGTCTACAAGGCTGACTTCTACGACGACGAGGCGGAGAAGCTCTTCACGGTGTTCATCGTCGTTCGGAACGAGGACAAGTCCTTCAGGTGCGTCGTCCGCGCGGATTCTGCCCACTGGGACGGCGACGAGGGGCATTGGATTCTTTCGAATGCTTTGCAGTACGACATGGGCGACGGTGGGGAGCTTGAGACAAAGGTCGTGGACATGGAGATTGTCGGGCGTTTGATTGAGCCTCCCGCCACTTTCAGGAAGAACGTCGTGAGCGTTGAGACCGTGAACTCGGCTGACGCGAAAGTCTACATCGAGCACCTGCAGCGGGCGGGTCTTCCGTTCGCCGAGGCTTTGAGCCTCTACCACAAGAAGTTCGCGTTCCCTTTCATCGTCTTCATCGTCGTGTTCCTTTCGATTGGACTCAGCGGAAAGTCGAGGAAGAACGTCATGCTCATAAGCCTGGCTTCCTGCATCTCGTCTTCTGTTCTGTTCTACATCACGCAGATGATAACGATGTTGCTTGCGAAATTCGGTGCAATTTCGCCCTTCATGGGCGCGTGGTTCCCGGTTTTCCTCTTCATCGCCATCGCGGTGGTCGTATTGCGTTACGCGCGAACTTGATTGGAGTTTTTAGGTTGAATGTCGAGTTTATGCATACCGTAGTTGCTGAAACAAGCTCCCAGCGGGAACCCACAGCCGAATACGGCAGTACCGCTTC
>CAMHLH010000273.1 GCA_946185925.1 uncultured Treponema sp. | reverse complement strand
GTCAGGCGGGAGCGAGGTTCACTGGAACAATCAGCGGAATCGACTTCGGAGCGAGCTACTACTACGGCCACTACAAGCAGCCGAGCGCGAACGTGGAGAACTACGCAATCTACTCGAACGCAGCCAGCATCAAGGCAGGCGCATGGCAGAAATACAAGGCAGGTGTCGTATCGGCAGTATTGAGCAACGCAGCTGCAAAAGCAATGCTTGAAGCAGCAGGCATTGACACAACAAATTCAGATGCAGTTTACGCCGCCGCATATGCAAATCAAACCGCATTTGGACAGACAATTTATTCTGAGAACGATATCAAAACAGACGTGGGCAACCAGCTGACTGCAAACGGCTACACCCTCGCAAACGCCCTTCCATCGCTCAACTACGACCAGCTGCAGGTGTTCGGACTTGAGGCTGCCTTCGTACTCTGGAAGTTCAACACGAGATGGGAATTCGCCTACAACCTCACAGAGGACACGGCCGGAGACAATCCGTGGGTCAAGAACAACTCGATTGGATGGGTAGCTGGATTCGACATGGACCTTCCAATCCACAACCTCAACATCAACGTCCAGGAGCAGGGTTCTTACATCCTCAAGAACGACAAAATCGAGGACAACACCGTGACAGTCGGCTACCTTGCAGGAAACCCAATCGAAGTTCCAATCGGAACAGCGGATGTGGACTACAACTCGGACGGAAAGTACACGAGGAACAAAATCATCGTGAACATCAGCGACAAGTGGCTCAACGAGAAACTCACGACAGAGTGCACCACAATCTACGCCTTCGAGACAGAGGAATGGTGCGTACAGCCTAAGATTTCCTACAACGTAATCGACGGGCTCACGTTCACGGCTTCAGGAGCGTACATCTACTCGAACAACGAGAACGGAGAGTTCTACAACTTCACTGCATGGGACACAGAGAACCACAACGCGGCTTTCGTCCAGTTGTCGGCGAAGTACCAGTTCTAGTGAAGAAACATAGGAAGGTCTGAAACAGACTTCCAATGAAAAAGACGCTTCTGCTTTGAAGCGTCTTTTTTTGTCTCCTTATGTTATGTTCAAAAAGTGAAAAACAGTTATTATCATATTGAACATATCAACAGGACATTCTATAATTTCATCCATGAAACACGGATTTTTACGGGTCGCCTGCGCGACACCAGCAGTGACAGTGGCGGATTGCGAATCAAACGCAAAATCGATAATTGAGGGCGCGAGGGAGGCTTCAAAAAACGGAGCCGAAATCATCGTGTTCCCGGAGCTTTGCATAACGGGATACACCTGCTCGGACCTTTTTTTGCAGGACGCGCTGGAGAAAGCGGCGGCGGATGCGCTTGAGAGAATTGCCGAAGAGACGAAAACGCTCGCCTCTCTTCTTCTGCTCGGTCTTCCAGTGTCGGACGGAAAGGCAATCTACAACTCGGCGGCGGTTGTTGGAAAAGGAAAAATAGAAGCGATAGTGCCGAAATCGTACATGCCGAACTACGCGGAATTCTACGAGAGGCGGCATTTCAAGCCTTTCAACCAGGAAAAATCAACCGAAAAGACAATCTTCATCTCTGAGAAAAACAGCTGCGTGCCGTTCGGAACGGACATCATCATCTGCGACAAAAAAAATCCATTCCTGAAACTGGCGGTTGAACTCTGCGAGGACTTGTGGGTTCCTCTCTCCCCCTCCACAAAGGCGGCTTTGAACGGAGCCACAATCATAGCGAACCTTTCTGCATCGAACGAAATCATCGGAAAGGCCGAGTACAGGAAGACGCTCGTCTCGGCGCAGTCGGCGAAGACGGTCTCTGCGTATCTCTACGCGAACGCGGGCAACGGAGAAAGCACGACCGACGTGGTGTTCTCAGGGCATTCGATTATCGCGGAGAACGGCTCGGTGCTTTCCGAGAGCGGACTTTTCTCGAACAAGACAATCTACGCAGACATCGATTTGGAGCGGCTGGCCCACGAAAGGAAGCGGACTTCAACGTTCGCGGACTGCTCGGACGAGAACGCGGCGGAATTCAGAAAAATCTTCGTGGACATAGCGAGGGAAAGCGGAAAAAGCTTTGAGACGCTCGACCGAAGAATCAGCAGGACACCGTTCGTTCCGTCTAAAGACGAAGAGCGGGCGAAAAGGTGCATGGCCGTAGTGGAACTTCAGGCGCAGGGACTGGCGAAAAGGCTCAGGCACACGCACGCGTCCTCGGCGGTGCTCGGCTTGAGCGGAGGACTCGACTCCACGCTCGCCCTTCTTGTCACGGCGCGCGCGTTCGACCTCTGCGCAATTCCGAGAAAGCAGATTCTGAGCGTCACAATGCCCTGCTTCGGGACGACGGACAGGACGTACAACAACGCCTGCCTCCTCGCGCGTGAAGTCGGCTCGGAACTCAAGGAAGTGAAAATCGCGGACGCGGTTCTCCAGCACTTCAAGGACATCGGACAGGACCCGGAAAAACACGATGTGACATACGAGAACTGCCAGGCGAGAGAGAGGACGCAGATTCTCATGGACTTGGCGAACAAATCGGGCGGCCTCGTAATCGGAACCGGGGACCTTTCCGAACAGGCCCTCGGCTGGGCGACATACAACGGCGACCACATGAGCATGTACGGCGTGAACGGCTCCATTCCAAAGACGCTCGTTCGCTACCTCGTCAAATGGTTCGCCGACGACGCGGAAGCAAAAGGGAACGGAAAACTCTCGGCGGTGCTCCTGGACATTCTCGATACGCCGGTTTCGCCCGAACTTCTTCCACCAACGAAAGACGGAAAAGAGATAGCGCAGAAGACGGAGGATTTGGTCGGCCCATACGAGCTCCACGATTTCTTCCTTTATTATGTGCTCAGGTTCGGTTTCTCGCCGAAGAAAATCTTTTACCTCGCGGAGAACGCATTCATCACGCAAAACGGAAAAGAGGCGTACACGAGAGAGACAATCAAGAAGTGGCTCGTGTCATTCTACAAGCGCTTCTTCGCCCAGCAGTTCAAGCGGAGCTGCATGCCGGACGGAGCGAAAGTCGGCTCGGTGAACCTCTCCCCACGCGGCGACTGGAGAATGCCGAGCGACGCAAGCGGAAACATCTGGATAAAGGAAGCACAATCATGCTGAGCTACATACACGCCTACCACGCAGGAAACCACGCTGACATTCTCAAGCACATCTCGATTTCGCTGATTCTTGAGCACCTGAAGAAGAAGGAGAAGCCGTTCACCGTCCTCGACACGCACGCAGGAAGTGGACTCTACAAGATTGACGACGAACGGCTCTTGAAGACGGGTGAATGCGAAATCGAATCGTTCATCAAAAAAGCTGAGGAAAGCGCGGACGAGGAAGTGACAAAAATCATCGGAAGCTACCTTTCAATCGTCAAAAAGTATTTAAAGGAAAGGAAATATCCAGGCTCGCCCCTCATCGAATCGGAACTTTTGAGGGAACAGGACTCACAGATTCTCTCGGAACTGCACCCGAAAGCGATAGAGGAACTGAGGGAAAACGCGAAAGACTTCCCAAAAACACCGAAAATCCACTTCCGCGACGGATATGAAATGGCAATTTCCATGACACCGCCCGCGACAAAAC
>CAMHLH010000272.1 GCA_946185925.1 uncultured Treponema sp. | reverse complement strand
CTCACTTTGCTATAAAGTGTGTGAGGGGATAATTCCGAATAAGTTATAACCTTATCCAATAAAAGACTAGACAGTGAAAATGCTCACGGCATCAGAAAGCTCTCCGACAGATTTTTTTGTCTCCTCCGAAATGCGGGCCATGCTCTCTGAAGTGGTAGAAAGAGACTTGGCAGCGGCATCGCAAGAGCGGATTCCAGCATCAACCTCTTTTTGAATGGAAGAAAGGGATTCGCAGTTGTCGGCGACTGCGGCCGTAGCCTCGGTTATCACAGCCGCGCTGTCCTTTACGTTGGTGCAGCTGTCCTTTATGTCTGAAAGGGAAGACAAAATTTCCTTTGCCATGCCACCCTGCTCGTTCACAGTCTGGGAAAGAACATTCATCGTCTCCTCGAAGTTCTTGATGTCTCCGATTGTGGACTCAAAAGACTTCTCCACATCGAGCGCAGAAGCCGAAATCTCGTTGATTTTTTCCTGAATCGACTTGAGGGATTCGCTTGAGTCCTTGGCCTGCCTGCTAGTGGTCTCGGCGAGCTTCCTGATTTCATCTGCGACCACGGCGAAACCGGCTCCGGCCTCACCTGCGTGGGCAGCCTCGATTGCGGCGTTCATGGCAAGGAGGTTCGTCTGGCTGGCGACAGAGGATATGACGGTGTTCATCTCAAGCAAGGCTCCAGACTCGGACTGGACTTCCTGAATCTGGCTCACAGACTTGTTGAGGGCGGACGAATTTTCAAAAGACGACTCCATTATCGAACCGATTTTGTTTGACATGGACTCGGCAGTCTTGGTTATGTCGAAGAATTTGTTCATCATGCCTTCGATGTTAGAGGAAGAGGAAATGATGAGCCTGTTCTGGGTCTCAATCTCCGAATCAAGGGTCCTGGTCTTCTGCGAAACCTGTGACACGGCATTGTTCACGGCATGAATCGCCGCGCTCTGGTTTTCAATACTGGCGTTCACTTCTTTTATGGCATTCTCCGTGGTTGATACCGAATGGCGGACTTCATCAGTGTTTTCGGACAAGCTGCTTGAAACATTCTTGATAGTCACCGAAGCGTTCCTGATTGTGCGGACGAGAGAACCGATGCTGCTGGAGAATGTATTGAACCCCTTGGAGAGCATCGAAGCCTCCACCGTCATGTAGTCTGGATGGACCTTCGTGAAATCCCCGCGCGCAATGACCTCGCAGCCCTCCACAAGCTCCCGGAAGTGGCTCGCCACCCGCCTGGTGAGGACGACATCGACAACTATGAGCAGCACGATTATGAAGAGGAGGATGAAGAAGACGTTCCTGATTATACTCATGTACTCGGCCGAAAAATCCGAGGCTGGACCTTCCGTGACGACAAAGTAATTGGTGTTCTCAATCGGCCTCACGCCGTAGTACATGCCGTCCGATATGAACGACTTGGAGCTTCCGTCGAAATAGGACTCCTTGGTGTGTTTTCCGGGCTTGCAATCGTCAAAATAGTTTCTTGACAACACGGCCTTCATGTCCTCGTTCGTGACATAAAGGCCGTCCTTGGTGACTATGTGGGTGTGGCTGTTCTTGGACACCTTCATGGCGTTTATGTCCTCGGCGAGTTTGTCAAGAACCACATCCATCGCGCTGACTCCGGCTACACTTCCGCCGCTTCCGAGAACGCGGTAGCTTATTGTGACAATCACCTTTCCAGTGTTTATGTCCACGAAAGGGCTTGTGAAGCAGACGGAATTTCGGTTTTCAACAGCCCTCCTGTGCCACTCCCTGCCCTGCATGTCGAAGTCGGAAGGAGCCTGCCAGCCGGTGCTGGAAATCAAGGTTCCGCCGTCCCAAATCTGCTCGGCCGTGGCATAGTAGAGAAGATTTCCAGAAGAGACTCTGCCTCCCATTCCTTCAACGACGGACTTTATCTGCTCCCTGTCTGAAAGTGATGGAACAACGTTTGCCAAGTCGACGACGACAGACTCGTATCGTTCTAAGGTCGCAGAGACTTTTTCATCGGCAATTTCCATTGATTTCTCAACAGAAGTCAAAGTCGAGCTAGAAATTATCTTCTGCGAAATGAAAATCATGGACGCCAAAAGAAAAATCGTAATTATGACCATGATTCCGATTGAACCGGTGAGGACTTCCGCCGTCAGTGACATGTGCTTGTTGTTTTTCATACAAAATTCCCCTGAAGTTGATTATAACACAGGGAAAAGTTTATTTTCACAACCGACGGAAACGAAAAAGAGAGACAGGCAAATTCCTAAGAGACCAGCCCCCTCGAAAGATTCAGCAGTGTCTCGGCCTCTTTTTTCGGATTCGCGGCGTGCATTATGGCGGAGACGACGCAGATTCCGCTGATGCCGCTCCCCTTCAGAACCGAAAGGTTGTCCTTGTTCAAGCCGCCAATCGCGTTCACCGGGATTGGAACAGACCGGCAGATTTCAGAAAGCGTCTGAACCGAAGTCAAAACGGTCTTCACTTTTGTGGTCGTGGGATAAATCGCCCCCACGCCGCAATAGTCCGCGCCCTGCCCGTAGGCTTCAAGCGCCTGGGGGACGGTCTTGGTCGTCGCTCCGATTATGAAGCCGCTCCCCAGAATCGCGCGGGCGGTCTTCACGGGCATATCGCTCTGCCCAAGATGGACGCCCTCGCATTTCACGGCAAGCGCGACATCAACCCGGTCGTCGATTATCAGCGGAACATTGTGATTCCGGGCGAGTTCCTGCACTTTGAACGCCAAGTCGATGTACTCCCTGGTCGTCCTGTCCTTTTCCCTCAACTGAATCATGGTCGCGCCACCCAAAAGGGCCTGCTCCACACGGTCAAGAAATTCCGTCTGAGTGTACGGACTGCTGTTCGTTATGAAATAAAGTGTCGAATCAAAATCTTTCATGGTCGTCAATTGCATAAATTCAACCAAATCTTCTCAAACATAGAGATAGTCGTTCAGCACAGGCTGCATCCCTTCGTCGGCCATGTCGGAATACATCTCGCCAAGGCTTCTGCCGTCGTTGATTTCGAACTGCTCGTCGCCCTCGTTTTCGCCAGACGACTTTCCAGTGTACTTGCTTTCGTGGTCGCCGATTCCAGTCGAAACACCGGCGGAGATTTTCGTGGCAGCGATTTTGACGATTCCGTTCCTGAATTCCCTGCTCTCCCTGGAAGAGACTGTGATTCCGGCGAACGGAAGGAAAATCCTGTAGGCGCACAGAATCTGGCAGAGCTGCTTTTCGTGGACATCGAGTGGATTTATCTTGTCGTTGTTGATGATTGGCCTGAGGCGGGGGCACGAAAGCGACATTTCGGCATAGGGGAACTTTCTCTGCAGGTAGAACACGTGCAATGCCGTCGCCAATGCGTCCTTCCTGAAATCCGAGAGGCCGAGCAAAGCCGAGAAGGCGACTCCCCGCATTCCACCCCGCAAGGCCCTCTCCTGGGCGTCGAAGCGGTACGGCCAGACCCGTTTGTGGCCGAGCAGGTGCAGCGTCTCGTACTTTTTGGAGTCGTAGGTTTCCTGAAAGACCGTCACATAGTCGGCTCCGCACTCGTGTAGATATTTGTAGTCGGAAGTGTTGACCGGATAGATTTCAAGCCCGACCATGCG
>CAMHLH010000271.1 GCA_946185925.1 uncultured Treponema sp. | reverse complement strand
CGAGTTCATACGTGAGAAGCTTGAGAGTCTTCTGTAGCGAAAAAAAACGGAAAAATGCATAATGGCAATTGAAGAAAATGAAAAACGAGGTTGAAAAATGATTTGCAGAAAAAGAAATGCGGCAGGGCTTTTCGTGGCCGTGGTTTTGTGCGGTTCGCTCACTCTGGCGTCGTGCGGTTCCACAGCGAAACTCACCGAGCTTGAGGAGACCGTGGACGCCCAGAAAATTGAAATAGAGAACCTTGAGATAGAGAGGGATTCTCTCCAGTCCCAGATAAGCTCGCTGCAGGCCGAGCTGGATTCGAGGAACCAGGAGATTGGGAACTTGAACAAGGAACTTGAGAGCATTCGCGCTCTGCTTTCCTCAAGCGAATCCGAGAACGATTCCTTGAAAAAGGAGCTCTCCGCCAAGACTGTCGAGGCCGACTCCCTCAAGAAGCAGCTCGACGCGAAAAGCGGCGAGCTTGCGGCCAAGACCAAAGAGGCTTCCGAACTCGACAAACAAATCGCAGCTTTGAAGAAGGAGGCCGAGAGCCAGAAGAAAACGGCTGAAGCCGCTAAGAAAAGCGAAGACTCCCTGAGGAAGACAGCCGACGCCCAGTCAAAGGAGATTGCGGACTTGAAGAAGCAGCTCGACACCGCCAACAAGAGCGCGAGTGCTGGAGCCGATGCCACAAAGCAGCTTGAGTCCTTGAAGAAGACGTCGGATGCGCAGTCAAAGGAGATTGCCGAACTGAAGAAGCAGGCCGCACAGGCGAAGGCGAACGCGGACGCGGCCAAGCAGCTTGAGGCTTTGAAGAAGACGTCGGACGCGCAGGCGAAGGAAATCGCCGAGCTTAAGAAGCAGCTCGACGCGGCGTCATCCGCATCTTCTTCGTCAACCCAGAAATCAGGCGTACTGAGCGAGTCCGTCAAGAAGGGCGATGCGCAGTCGGCAGCCAAGGACAAGGAAATCGCGGATTTGAAGAAGAAGCTTGATGCCGCGAACAAGGATTTGGCCAGCTCCAAGGCTGCATACGAGGAGTTGAGGAAGGCCAAGCCGCTTCCCGAAATGAGCTTCCCGGACTTCCCCGTCAGCGAGTCGGATCCTCATGTCGTCGTGACGAAGGTCGAAGGCTCCTATGTCAGCATCGAGTGGGACTCCGAGGGAAAAATCGTGCAGCTTCCGTACTGGTTCTGGCAGAAGCTCAACGACTACGAGAAGAGCGTTGTGGACGTCCGCGACGAATACGGAAAACTTGTCGAGAGGTCGAAAAAGGCTGGAGAAGGAAGCGGGGCGAAATAGCAGCCGGCCAAAAATCGATTCGGAAAATATTGAAGGAATGTTGAAATCCCACCGGGCGGAGCATGTAGCGTGAGTTTTGCTTTTTGCCAGGCGGGATTTTTTTTCGCCGTTTTGACATTTTGAGTTTTTTGGACAGTTTGTATCCTTCACCGCCCTCATGTGCGGGCATATGTGGTTTTCCTGTGTAGAAAAAAAAGGAAATATGCGTATAATGGCTAGTTATATTTCAAATTTAAATTATTGAAGAAAATAAAAAAAAGAGGTTGAAAAATGATTTGCAGAAAAAGACATGCATTCAAACTTCTTGCAGCGATGATTTTGAGCAGCTCGCTTTTGCTCGCGTCGTGCGGATCGACAGCGAAAGTCACTGAACTTATGGAAACCATCGAGGCGCAGAAGGTGGAAATCGAGAATCTTGAGATAGAACGGGATTCTCTCCAGTCGCAGATTGACGCGCTTCAGGCTGAAATCGCCGCAAAAAATCAGGAAATCGAGAATCTCAACAAGGAAATCGATAACCTTAAGGGCCAGATTTCTTCCCTCACCACAGAGAACGAGTCTTTGAAGAAGCAGCTTGCGGCCAAGACCGCCGAAGCCGACAACCTCAAGAAGCAGCTTGACACAAAGAGCAACGAGCTCGCGGCCAAGACCAAGGAGTCGGCCGAGCTGAACAAGCAGATAGCGGCGTTGAAGAAGGACGCGGAGAACCAGAAGAAGCTCGCGGATTCCGCAAAGAAGGAAGCCGATGCTGCCAAGAAAGACGCGGACGCGGCGAAAAAGAACGCAGAGGCGCTGAAGAAGACCTCCGATTCCCAGACCAAGGAAATCGCCGATTTGAGGAAGCAGCTCGACGCCGCGAAGACGAACGCGGACGCGGCCAAGCAGCTTGATGCGATAAAGAAGACGTCGGACGCGCAGGCGAAGGAAATCGCGGACTTGAGGAAGCAGCTCGACGCCGCCAACAAGAACGCGAGCGCTGGCGAGGCTGCGGCAAAACAGGCCGAGGCGTTGAAGAAGACGTCGGACGCGCAGGCGAAGGAGATCGCGGACTTGAAGAAGCAACTCGACGCCGCCAACAAGAACGCGAGCGCGAGCGCAGACACCGCCAAGCAGCTTGAGGCGTTGAAGAAGACTTCCGACGCGCAGGCGAAGGAAATCGCGGACTTGAAGAAGCAGCTCGCCGCGGCGAACTCGGCTGCCGAGGCTGCTAAGAAATCTGGAGTTCTCAGCGAGTCCCTCAAGAAGGAGAACGACGCCCAGAAGACTCAGATTTCCGCAAAGGACAAGGAAATCGCCGACCTGAAGAAGCAGCTCGACGCCGCCAACAAGGACAAGGCCGCAGCTTCCGCGAGCGCGAACGCCGCCGCCGCAAAGGATAAGGAAATCGCCGACCTGAAGAAGCAACTCGACGCGGCCAACAAGGACAAGGCCGCTTCCGCCGCCAAGGACAAGCAGCTTGCCGACATGAAGAAGCAGCTCGACGCGGCCGGCAAGGACAAGGCTGCGGTTGCCGCCAAGGACAAAGAAATCGCGGATTTGAAGAAGCAGCTCGACGCCGCCAACAAGGACAAGGCTGCCGCCGCCGGCAAGGACAAGGAGATTGCAGATTTGCAGAAGCAGCTTGCTGACCAGAAGAAGCAGGGTGAAAGCAACGCTTCGGCAGCGAAGGATCTCGCCCAGCTCCGCGACGCTTACAACGAACTTAGGAAGTCAAAGCCTCTTCCAGACCTCGACTTCCCGAATTTCCCTGTCAGCGAGACCGATCCTCACGTCGTCGTGACGAAGGTTGAAGGCGTGTATGTAAGTATCGAGTGGGATGAAGAGGGAAAAATCGTCCAGCTTCCGTACTGGTTCTGGAAAAAGCTCAACGACTACGACAGGAGTGTCGTGAATGTCCGCGACGAGTACAGCAAACTCGTAGAGCAGTCGAGAAAGGCTGACACTTCAAGAAAGAACGACGCTAAATAAGCCGATTCGTTCGTTTGGCAAGAAAACGGCCTCCGGGGAGTGCGCTTCGGCGTCTCATCTTCTCCGGAGGCTCTTTTTTTGTCTGGAAACTCTACCGTGTAATCTGCCGCCGCCGTCCGCAGGTCTTCGAGCAGGGGGTGCGTCCCCATGTTCAACGAATCGGATTTTCATGGTAGAATAAATACAGCGTTGTCTGCGCTTTTCAGGGCGTTTGTGCGATGCTGAATTGATGATGAAACAGAATAATTGCAAAAAATTTTTCCGTCCGCAGCAGACCCACTTCATTGGTGTGCTGCCTTCTGATAACTTGACGCTCACGCTTGAGGATTGC
>CAMHLH010000270.1 GCA_946185925.1 uncultured Treponema sp. | reverse complement strand
TTTAGTTCCCCAAGGAGGATTCGAACCCCCACAATCAGAACCAGAATCTGAGGTGCTACCATTACACAATCGGGGAAGGAACTTATTTAGCAAGTTGTCATCGCTGTATCGCGGTGATGAATATGATATTAGCACAGCAGATTTTTTTCGTCAACAACTTTTTTAATTTTTTTTATTTTTTTTGATTTTTTTTCACGAGGCTGTTAGCAGTGCCTAATTCGTATTTTGTCTTCTTGTTTTTGAGAAAATCTGATGTTAAATTATTTCAAACCAAATTTAGAGAGGTACTAGATATGGCATACAAAATCGACGCTGGAACATGCGTGAACTGCGGAACTTGCGAACCTGACTGTCCAGTCGGAGCAATTTCTGAGAACGGCGGACACCGCGAAATCGACGCCACAAAATGCGTCAGCTGCGGAACTTGCGCTTCAGAGTGCCCAGCAGCCGCCATTTCGCCAGAGGACTAATCTCCAAAAGCGACTTAGCCTCCAAGAATCGTTTTCAACAGTCTCGGTTCTTGGAGGCTTTTTTTTTGTCCCACCTTCCATTAAACTTTTTGCATGATAAAAAAAATAGTCGAAGGATACGGAAACCTTTTCAACACATTCGGCAAGATAATCGCATTGATTCTGGCCTGCGCGGCGCTTGGAGCCGCATTTGTCTTCCCTCTTTGGAAATTCGCGACCGAGGCTCCGAGAATATACACGGCCGTGGTTCTCGTCATAATCGCCGCCACAGCGGTTTTTCTCTGCGCGAGGAAGATTATCGATTCAGGCGTGAGGAAATTCATCTTTGGAATCTCGAAATTCCTGGTCATCACGCTCGGAGTCATCCTCTGCGTCAAATTCGTGCTCGACGGAAACAGAATCCTTGCAGTCCCGACGATAATCGCCATCATCACGCTCTACGGAATCCTTTCGTTCGGGTTCAAAAAGTCAAAGTCGAACTAAAAAAATCATGAACAAAAAAAAACGAAAAGCCCTGATTCTCTTCTCTTCTCTATGTGCGCTCATGTTCTCCATACATGGCGAAGAAACACAGAATGACGGGCTTGCCGCAATTACGAAAATGGCGACAACAACAATCGCCAATTACATAAAAATGATAGACGCAGGTGAGCTTGCGAACAGCAGAGTCGTATACGCATCGAACAAGGCGTCGGACTCAGAAAAGAAAAAAGCGAAGGAAGCGAACACAAAATTCCAGAAATACGAGAAGGAAATCGAAAAAGCCAACAAAGACATAAAGAAGGACGAATATCCAGAGGAGATGCTCTACTACACCTACACCCTCAAGGCGGAAGACCTGAAAAACGGCAACGGCTTCAACCAGATTGCGGCCAGCCTCGACCAGGGACAGGGCACGCTCGCGTCGATAAACGGAATCGCGTCCCCCGACTCGCTCAAGCCCGGAATGAAGCTCATCCTCCCTGTCTTCCAGGGAATATACCTTCCGGAAAATCCGACCACCGACTTCGAGATTCTTCTGAGCAAGGAATACGAGATTGAACTGAACAACGCGAAAGCAAAAGAGGAGGAAGCAAAGGCCGCAAAGGTAGCGGAAATAGAGAAGACCGGCAAGGAAATCCAAAAAGCGGAAGCGAAGAAACAGCCGGAAATCAAGGAGCAGCCGCAAAAAAAAGAAGTCACGAAGACCGCCCCCACGGTGAAAAAAGTCGAAGTGAACGGAAAGAAATTCTCCTATCACCCGGGAAAGAGCATGTCATCCACGGCGAGCGCGTTCTTCAAGTCGCAGAAAGGCGGCGAAAGCGACAAGATGGTGCTTCCTCTGAGCCGCAAGGTCCTCACGTCCAAATTCGGCTACAGGACAAGCCCAATCTCAGGAAAATGGAAGCTGCACGCCGGAATCGACCTCGCGGCTCCGACGGGAACGGACATTTTCGCCTGCAAATCCGGGGAAGTGATAGAGGCTGCGAACAACAACCCCGTCTACGGAAGCTACGTCATCATACAGCACGAAGGCAAGACCACGAGCACATACGCCCACATGTCCAAAATCCTCGTCACGAAACACCAGAAGGTGAAGACTGGGGAGACAATCGGCAAGGTCGGACAGACGGGAATGGCGACAGGGCCACACCTGCACTTCGAGATAAGGGAGAACGGCAAGCCGGAGGACCCCACGAAGTATTTGAAATAGAGCATTTGTGGACTTTCGATTTTTCATAAACTATAATTTTTCCAACAAAAAAATCGGATGGAGATTTATGGGAAGATTCAAAAGAAAATTCGGACTGGCGCACTTTTCGATAAGACGCGCATTCACGGCTCTGTCGGTTGCGTGCCTCATGTCGGCGGCAACCGAGGCGGAGGATTTCAAAATCGGCAAGCTCAAGGACGTCAAATTCTCCGAGGTCACCGAATCTGTGACCTTCAAGGCGGGAATCAACGACGCGATACACATAAACCTGCCGGAGGACATGACATACGTCTGCGGAATCGAAATCAACATGAAGATTCCAGAGGAAATCGCCGCATGGAAAAATTCGGTGGCGTACTCCCTCTACGACGACGTGAAACCCAAGCCCAGCGAGAAGAAAACAGAATATTCGGGAAAGAGAATATCCTACGCGACAATTCCCGGAAGGCTCTCGCTCAACATCTATATTCCATTGACATCGGCGTTCAACATAAAGGACAGCCCCTATTCCGAGAAAATCCCCGTAAGCCACAAGGAGAACAAGAAGGACCTCTTCTTCAGGCTGCAGCTGGCGATGGAGCAGATGCCGGAGACGTTCGGGGACGCCCAGCTCGAAGTCACGGTCAAGGCGGTCCTAATCGACAAGGGCAAGCTGAATTTTCTGGTGGAACCGGCAAAGCAGCTGAACCTGCCCACGCTCACAAAGGCAGGTGAGCAGCAGAAAAAACAGCAGAAAAAATCCAAGAAAGGCGAGAAACCGGAATTCACAGTGTTCATAGACGACAAGGAAATCCACGAAACAGGGGAGATGCTGCTTCCGACGGGGGAGCACCACGTGTCAATCGTCAGCGAATCCTACAGGAACGAGCTGAGAACATTCGTCATAGAGCAGGCGAAGACGACGAATCTTTCAGTGGAACTCAGGAGCATAGAGCCGACATTGATTTTCATCTGCCCGATGAACACCGAGATATGCTTCGACGACAAGCAGATAGACAACCCGAAGACAGCCTTCATAATAGAGCCGGGAGAACACTCAGTGAAGATGACTGTGGGCGACTACGAAATTGTGAAGAATTTCACGGCCATAAACGGCAGGTCATACACCATGAGCCTGGACATAGCTGCCAGCATATACGAGGAAAAGTGATTTGCAAAAAAAACTCCAAAATCTACAAGCGCATTTTAAATCGACTAAAGAATTCAGAGGTCCAGTGCGATAATATAAAAGTCGGGTCGTCAACTATCCCCTCCCACCCATTGACGACCGACTGCCTAATGGCATAGCCGGCTCCAAGCCGGCTTTTTTATTGCTTGAAAGCCGTAAATTTCGTATTCTAAAATAATGAAAAATATGAAAGTGTCCACGCTAGTCCTACTCACAGGACTTTTTTTATCTTCGATAATACTCGGCTCCCTTCTGGGCAAGGGGCTGGCCG
>CAMHLH010000269.1 GCA_946185925.1 uncultured Treponema sp. | reverse complement strand
GGCGGAGCTGGGGATTGCTTCGTGCATTGTTTCCCGGGGTGAGGAAACTTTTGACAGCGAGGAAGGTCGCTCTTTGTGCAAAGAATGGGGCGTGCCGGAAAACTACGGCTGCCAGTGCTTTGTGATTCTTGGATACATCGACGGAAATCAACCAATAAGCAGACCGCGCAAGGCCAACCGCGTTGTAGTTGTCGAATAGATTTAAGCAGGAAAGAGCGACCCCGCGCGGCTTCTTTTTTACACAAATTTTACATTGCGCTGTTGAAATTTTGCGGAAATCTTCTATAAATAAAGCATGATTTACATTTTGGAAGATGACGACAGCATACGAAAGCTTATCGGCTACTCGCTGAAAAGGCAGGGCTACGAGGTGCGGGGCTTCTCCCTGCCTTCGGAATTCCGCGCGGCTCTTGGGGAGACGCTTCCTGAGCTTGTACTTCTGGACATAATGCTTCCAGAGGAGGACGGCGGCTCAATATTGAAGAGTCTGCGCGCGGATGAGAGGACCGCCGCCGTCCCGGTCATAATGCTCACCGCCAAGGACTCTGAATTCGATGTCGTGGCGGGGCTTGAGGCCGGTGCCGACGACTATGTGACCAAGCCGTTCGGCATGATGGCTCTCTCATCGAGGATAAAGGCCGTGCTCCGCCGGAGCGGAAAGGCGGAGTTCAGGAAGTCGAGGCTTGAATGCGGCGGAGTGGTTCTGGACGAGGACGAGCGCACCGTCTTCGTCTGCGGCAGGCAGGTGTCGCTGACCGCGAAGGAGTTCGGCCTGCTTTCGCTCTTGATGAAGAACAGGGGCTGCGTCTTGACCCGGGAGCGGCTCATGGAGTCCATCTGGGAAATCTCGGCGGACGTGGAGAGCCGCACCGTGGACGTCCATGTCCGCACCCTGAGGCAGAAGCTCGGGGAATGCGACAGCCTCATCGAGACTGTCAGAGGCTTCGGCTACAAATTCGTGTGAGGGCGGATTGTCCCCGGCCGCTTTCGTTCTTGATTGTAAAACTGATTCTTTCTTCTTTTTGGTTGACAATACCTCTCCGGCTTTATAAACTCGACTCTGCATTGGGGGAATTTTTTGCAGATGGGAATCTCTGGTTTGAAGGATGCGCTTTCCTCGATAAGGGGGAGCGGAAACTACCGCAGCGTGGCCGATTTGAGGATGCTCACGGCTACGCGGGGGCTGGACAGGGCTGGAAAGGAGTATGTCGTTTTTTCATCGAACAACTATCTGGGGCTGACCCACGACGAATCGGTGGTGGAGGCCGCAAGGGCCGCGGCTTCTCTTGGGACCGGCTCCACCGGCGCTAGGCTCACCAGCGGGGCTTCGTTCGAGCTTTCCGCCCTTGAGGAGCAAATCGCCGCGTTCAAGGGGGTGGAGTCCGCCCTGGTCTTCAACACTGGCTACATGACGAATCTCGGCGTGCTCTACGCCCTTGCCGGAAAAAGGGACGTGGTCTTTTCCGACCGGCTGAACCACGCTTCAATAATCGACGGCTGCAGGATTTCCGGGGCGAATGTCGTGGTCTACAAGCACAACGACATTGCGGATTTGGAAAGGCTTTTGTCGGAGACCCAGGTTTCAGCCGAAGGCCGGCGTTTCGTCGTGACCGACGGTGTTTTCAGCATGGACGGCGACATCGTGGATTTGCCCGGAATCCTCAGCCTCAAGAAGAAATTCGCTTTCTGCCTGATTGTGGACGACGCGCACGCACTTGGCGTGATTGGACGGACGGGCAGGGGGACGGCCGAGCATTACGGAATCGATGGCGGAATCGACATCCAGGTCGGGACTTTGAGCAAGGCTCTCGCCGCCGAAGGTGGGTACGCCGCCTGCTCGAAGGAAATCCGCGACTACCTTGTGAACAAATCCCGCCCCTTCATCTTTTCGACTTCACTTCCTCCGATGGTGGCGGCAGCCGCGTCTCAGGCATTGTCTATTCTTTCGTCGCGTGGAAGCGGGCTTCTGGAAAGGCTTTGCGGAAACACGGCTCTCATGCGCTCGCTTCTGGAGGACGCCGGTCTTCCAATCGTCAAGGGAGTCACGCCGATAATTCCGATTCTGGTTGGAAGTTCGGAGAAGGCTTTGGCGTTCGCTTCTGCCTGCTGTGAAAAAGGAGTCATGCTCTGCGCCATAAGGCCGCCATCCGTTCCCGAGGGGACTTCGAGAATCCGCTTGACCGTTACCGCCGCGCATTCAAAAGAGGAAATAGAAGAATCCGCTTTGATAATGAAGGAAATCTGGAGGAGAATATGATTTGGTATCCATACGCTCAGATGAAGCAGATGAGAACGCCCTACAAGATAGTAGACGCCGAGGGAGTGTACTTGAAGACGGCCGACAGGGATTTGATAGATTCGATTTCTTCCTGGTGGTGCATGATTCACGGCTACAAGAACAGGGAGCTGAACGAGGCGATGAAGGAGCAGATAGACAAATTCTCCCACTGTATGCTGGCGGGCTTGAGCCACGACCCTGTGGAGCGTCTTTCCGAAAAGCTTGAGTCCTATCTTCCCGGCGACTTGAACCACTTTTTCTTCTCTGATTCCGGCAGCGTCGGAGTGGAAGTCGCCCTCAAGATGGCAATGCAGTTCAACAAAAACCGCGGCCAGGACAGGAAGAAGATTCTCGCCCTCAAAAACGCCTACCACGGCGACACCTTCATGACGATGGCCGTGGGCGACGACGAGGACTACCATGCAGCCTTTCCGAAGAATCCGGACGTGATTCATGTGCCGACCGAAATTTCCGCCCTTGAAAAGGCCTTCGCCGAACATGGGAAGTCCCTTTCATGCTTCATCGTGGAGCCGCTCTTGCAGGGGGCCGGCGGAATCAGGATGTACGATGTTTCATTTTTGAAAAGGGCCAGGGAGCTTTGCGACTTGTTCGATGTCCTTCTGATTTTCGACGAGGTGGCGACTGGCTTCGGGCGCACCGGAAACCGCTTCGTGTCGGATTTGGTCCTGCCGGACATCCTTGTGCTCGGCAAGGCCCTTACCGGCGGCTACATCGGACACGCCCTCACCGCCGCCAACAAACGGGTTTTCGACGGTTTCTATGGGGACTCGAAAAGCCTCGCCTTCATGCACGGCCCGACTTTCATGGCGAATCCAGTGGCTTGCTCCCTCGCCCTGAAGTCGATAGAGATTTTCGAGCGGGAGGGCTACATCTCCAAAATCAAGCGCATAGAGGAGATTGCCAGAAGGGAGCTTTGCTCTTTCGAGGACGAGCGCGTTTCCGACATCCGGGTGATGGGCGGAGCCTTCTGCATTGAAGTGAAGGACGGAAGAACCCTTGACGGCTTTGTGGATTTTGCCTACGAGCGCGGTGTTTTCGCCCGACCCTTCGTCCGCTACATGTACGGCATGGTTCCGTACATAATCACCGAGGAGCAGCTTGTGCGGATAACCGACACCATGAAGGCCTGGTTCAGGAGGTGACGGTTCCGCCGCACATGCTTTCAGTTCGCTGTCCATGCGTAAGCGGCGTATGTCGCCGTCAGGTTTGTAGCGTTTGTGCTGGCATTTTTCAGTTTTGAGTTATGCCGTATGCTGAGTCTTCGCTGTCGTAGATTCCCACCGTCAAGCCTGAAGAACTTGCGCTGTATG
>CAMHLH010000268.1 GCA_946185925.1 uncultured Treponema sp. | reverse complement strand
CCGCGACATCCACCTTGGCAAGGTGACGCGCTACCTCTGCGCTATTTCCGCAAAAGAAAACCTCTAAACGTTTCCATTCAGAGGTTTGTTGAGCGACCGCAGGATCGAACTGCGGACCCACAGATTAAGAGTCTGTTGCTCTACCAGCTGAGCTAGTCGCCCTTAGTGGAATGATTAGAATATTATACTCATCTAAAAAAAAGGTCAATAGCTTTTGCAATTTTTTTGAAAAAAAATATTTTTGTCAAAGTATTCAAATCAGTTTGGCAAATAATGTAGAATGAACCAGAGAATAAAACAGAAAATTTATAAAATCAGGCAATATCTGACAACGAGGTTTTGAATCTGCAATGAGAACAATTTTCATCTTCATCTTCAAAATAATCATACGCATTCTCTACAAGCCAAAAATAATGTTCACGAACAAGAGAATACAAGGGAAAAAGTTGAACAGCCCCTGCGTCATAATAGCGAACCACACGCACCTGTTCGACCCGGTTCTGATAGAGACTGTCCTGCACGGAAAAATGACGGCCGTTGTGGCGAAAGACTGGTACGAAAAGAAGAGCGTCCACTGGATTCTTAAACTGGCGAAATGCATTCCATGCGACCGCTACAACCTGGACACCGAGTGGTTCCTGCTCGCGAAAAGGGCCATCGACGAAGGAAAATCAATCATCATATTCCCGGAAGGCAGGTGCAATCCCGACGGAAGGATTTCCGACTTCAAATCCGGCTACGCGTTCCTCGCGCGCACATACAAGATTCCAGTCCTCTGCATCGGCATAAACGGCGTGTTCAGCATCCTCCACCGCACCCGCATGATAATCGACGTACCGGAAAAAGTGGAGCGCACGAAGGGAATTCCGTCCTCAAAGGATTTGGAACAGAAGAACGAGTATTTCAGGCAGAAGGTCATAGAACTGAAGAACAGGGCGTTGAAGGAGACGATGGAGAACGAGGAGCCGAACCCAGGCGACATAATCAGCGTGAACAGAGGGCACTACAGGCACTTCGGAATCTACATCGGAGACAACCAGGTGATTCACTTCGCGGCGGAACCGGCAAAGGAAATCGACCCGAAGACGGCCGTGGTCAAGCAGACTTCGATGGAGGCGTTTCTGAGGGGCGACCCGCTTGAGATACAGAAGCCGCTCAAGCGAAAGAGCTTCTCTCCGAACGCGACGATAAGGCGGGCGAAATCGCAGCTCGGCGAAATGAAGGGCCAGTACAGGCTCGCCTGGAACAACTGCGAGCACTTCGCAATCTGGTGCAAATACGGCGTGAAAAAGTCTAAGCAGGTCAAGAAGATATCGACATACGTCCTCATGGGCTGCTGCATCGCAATTTTCGTCCTGCACTGGCTCTCGAAATTCATCTTCTGCTAAAGAGCGTTGAATATTTAAAAGCATCGCATTGATTTTCGCACCTTTTTTTCCGTGATTGTTCAAATCACTCGTGGTAAAGTAAAAAACATAAAGGCACTGACAGCAAAACTTTTACCGACCCAGGTGTCGCGGGTTCGACCCCCGCCAGTTCGCTTTTGCGGATTGTAGCTCAGAAGGTAGAGCACTAGGAAAAAAAATGTGCCTTGTGCCGCTGGCAAAATTTAAAGATTCAAACAGCAATCAACGGTGTAAAATGGTTCGATTCCATACAAGAATCTTGTTTGCCGGCGGCAATTTTTTTTTTGGGAGGCAAAAAAAATGAATGCGTTGCAAGCAATCAGCAAGTTGTTGAATCACACCAGAACTGAAAATGGCGACATTGCCTACAAAACTTCGGGCTCAGCCTGCCTTGATTTCTTCTCGCTGTGCGGCGGAATGAGACGGAATCTTCCCGATTTGGAAAAACTTTTTGCAAAAGCCTACGCCGAGAATCCTCCACTCGCAATCAAGATTCTTTTTTACATGAGAAACATCAGAGGCGGACTTGGAGAGAGAAACAGTTTCCGAGAACTTTTGAAGGAACTGTCCCAGTTTTCTCCGGACGTGGCGAAACAGGTCGTTTGCGCGGTTCCTGAATACGGCCGCTACGACGACCTTCTAGTCCTGTTCGGAACGCCCGCGCAGGACGAGGCAATCGCCTTGATAAAAAATCAGATTGAGAAAGACAAGAAAGCGATGGAGAACAAAGAAGAAGTAAGTCTCCTTGGAAAGTGGCTTCCTTCAATCAACACATCGTCGAAAGAAAGCGTCGCGCACGCAAAAATCCTGATGGCGGCGCTCGGAATGAAGGCGGTTGAATACAGAAAACTCTGTTCCGCACTTCGCAGGGAAATCAAAATAATCGAGGACAACCTTCGCCGCAAGGACTACACCTTCGACTACTCAAAACAGCCGAGCCAGGCGATGCTCCGCTACAGAAAGGCTTTCATGCGCAACGACGAAAAACGCTACAAGGAATTTCTGAACAAAGTTGTCGAGCAGCAGGAAAAAAAATCCCGCGGCGAGGAAATTCCCGAAGAGGAGATGGTAAAACTCAACACGCAAACTCTGTACCCCTACCAGATTGTCGAGCCTTTCACCAGATGGAACGCAGAGCGTCTGACAGAGGAACAGGAACTTCCGTTGGAAGCCAGCTGGAAATCTCTTGAGCGCGGCAGCTTCGACTCAAGAACAATCGTAGTCCGCGACGGTTCCGGCTCGATGTACAGGACGAGCGAGCCTTCGCCAATCAACATCGCAACGTCGCTGGCTCTTCTTTTTGCGGAGCAGCTTGAGGGCGCGTACAAGAACAGCTTCATCACTTTCAGCGAAAAGCCGGAGCTGATTCAGATTCCCGAAAACTGCGACAGTTTAAAAAAGAAGCTCGACTTCATAAAAAAATTCGACGACGTTTCGAACACGGATATTGCAAAGGTCTACCAGCTCATTCTTGACGTCGCAAAAAATGCGGAAATTCCGAAAGAGGAAATGATTGAGCGGATTCTGATTGTTTCCGACATGGAATTCGACTGCTGCTCTTCAACGGATTCTTCTTTTGAATTCATCAAAAAGAAGTTCGAGCACGCAGGCTATGAACTTCCAGAAATCGTGTTCTGGAACGTCGCCGCGCGGAACGCGCACCTTCCTGTGACGCAAAACGAGAAAGGCGTAAAACTCGTGAGCGGAGCCTCCGCTGCCATATTCGAGAACGTGGTTTCAGGAGATTTGAAATCAATGACGCCTTACGACTTTATGCTCCAGATGCTCGAGCCGTATTCTGAATTCGACAAGATTCGCATCGCGTGATGGGAAATTGACAGACGCCCAAAGTGGGCGCCTGTGCGATTTTTCAAACAAGCCAATCGACGGCTTTTACAATCATTATTTCGCAGTTTTCGGCATGTATCGTCTCAGTTTGCTGAAGAGTAACAACCGTGGCTCTTTGGCACTGCAATTCTATGCAGGCTTCTTTTATTGCTCTCAGTTCCCGATTTTTTGTGTCCTCGTCCTCCAAATCAACGCAGACCTGATACAGACTAAGATTGCCCTCGGTTCCTGTTACAAAATCTATTTCATGGCCATTCGATGTTTTGTAATAGTGGATATCGAACGTCTGCCTTCTCAAGTGGACAAAAACCATATTTTCAAGGACTGCCCCCATATTGTTAAAGAGTTTGAAATCACATGCAAGCGCCAG
>CAMHLH010000267.1 GCA_946185925.1 uncultured Treponema sp. | reverse complement strand
CGGAATGCCGCTGAACGAACTGGACATGATTGGTTTCTCAATCGGCTACGAGCTTGGAATCACGGGGGTGCTTTCGATACTTGATTTGGGGAGAATTCCGCTTCTGAAAAAGGACAGGGGCGAAAACGACCCGATTGTGATAGCGGGCGGCTGCGGCGCGACAAATCCGGCTCCGTTCGCTGATTTTTTCGACGCGGTTTTCATTGGAGAAGCCGAGGGCGGAATGTTCGATTTGATAGAAGAGCTTTCCGTCATGAAGAAAAACGGAAAAAGCCGTAAGGACATTCTCGAAGCGCTTTCCAAAAACAGCCACGTCTGGACGGAGGATATGTCGGTTGAAAAATGCGGGCACGCGAAGGCTTTTCGGGCGGTGTGGTCGGAATTCGGAACGGTGCCTTCTGTGCAATCGTTCATGCCGCTTCCGAACACGAAGCCTGTGCAGGACCACGGTGTCGTGGAGATAATGAGGGGCTGCCCGAACGGCTGCCGCTTCTGCCACGCAGGGGTCTACTACAGGCCACAGAGGGCGAAGACGAAGAAAATCATTTTCGAGGAAGTGGAGAATCTCGTGAACGTGGCGGGCTACAGGGAAATCTCGCTCACGTCGCTTTCTTCGGCCGACTACCCGGACATAGAAGATTTGCTCGACGATTTGAACAAACGATACAAGTCGCAAAACGTCAGTTTCCAGCTTCCGTCGCTGAAAGTGAACAGTTTCTCGCTGCCGCTTCTGGAAAAGCTTTCCGAGGTCAGGAAGAGCGGACTCACGTTCGCCGTGGAGACGCCGGAGGAGGCTTGGCAGCTCAGGCTGAACAAGGAAGTCTACGCCCAGCACCTTGAGGAAATCATTCAGGACGCGAAAAAAAGGGGCTGGAAGAGCGCGAAGTTCTACTTCATGGTGGGGCTTCCTTTCCCGGAGACTGGCGAAAAGACGGAGGAGCAGGTCATCGTCGACTTCCTGCTCGACTTGCAGGCGAAGACACGCATCCAGTTCAACGTCAACGTGGGCACATTCATTCCAAAGCCGCACACGGCCTACCAGTGGGTGCGGCAGATAAGCCCGGAAGAGTCCGACAAAAAACTCTCCTACATTCGCGACCATCTCCCGAAAGGCCGTTTCCACGTCGGAACGCACGCGATATCGACAAGCTACATCGAAGGACTGATTTCCAGGGGCGACAAGAGGGCCGGAAAAGTCATCCTGAGCGCGTACGAGAAAGGCGCGAGGCTAGACGCGTGGGAGAACCACCTCCGTGACAACATGAAGTTCTGGAACGAGGCTTTCGACGAGGCCGGATACGATGTGAGAGGCGAAATTCTCCGGGAAAGGAGCAAGGACGAAAAGCTTCCGTGGGACGATGTTTCCCTCGGACCTTCAAAATCCTTCTATAAAAATGAGTGGGAGAGGAACTGCGAAGAGAAGCTCACCCCGAAATGTTCTACAAACTGCGACCACAAGTGCGGAGTCTGCAACGACAAGACCTGCGTGAACGTGGACAACAGGAAAGGTGAAATCGGCGACATCAAGGCGGCCGACGGAATCAGGCGGGCGAAGGACAACATCCCCGTGATGTACAGGGCGGTCTTCCAGTTCACGAAAAGCAGGGGGGCGGAATTCATCCCGCACCTCACGCTCATCGAAATCTTCAACAGGGCGATTCTGAAAAGTTCCCTTCCGTTCATCTACACTGTCGGCTTCAATCCGCTTCCACGGCTGGAATTCGCCACGACACTCTCGCTCGGAATCCAGTCCGACGTTGAAATAGCCTCGACCGTGCTGTTCGACCCGGTAAGCGAGGAGGAATTCATCGAGAAGATGAACGCGAACTTGATAGACAGCGTCAGGATAAAAAAATGCTTCGTATTCCCGGTCACGAACCAGAGAAGAAGGGAATCCCTCAGTTCGGCTCTTTGGGGGAACGTCTATGAGTACACCTTCAAAAAGGATGCGGAAAAAGTCCGGGATTTCTTCGGCTCGGAAAAGGCGGCTCCGTTCCTTGAGGAGAGTTCCCTTTGCGCGTTTGATTTTGCGGAGCTGGACACGGACAAGAAAATCCGGGCGCGTCTGATTTTCAAGATGGACAGACCGTTCAGGAACGCGCTTGAGGAACACTTCGGCGACAAAATCTGGAACATCGCTTCCATACGGAAAATCAAGACTCTCGCGATTCCGACAATAATCGGTTGGACGCCGGAAATAAACGCGGCCTACCAGAGCAAACTCGACAACATGGAACAGCGGAGCGAGATGATGCGAATCAACGCGGAGTTCAAGCAGAAGATTCTCCACGCGAAGGACAACAAGGCCACGGCCGAATTCACAGACTACTTCGAGCTTTACGGAAGAATCGCGGCCATAAACGAGCTGCTCATCAACCAGCGCGACGAGCGCAACTCGAAATGACAGGGTTATTGACATAAGTCAAAAACATCATTATTTTTTCTCACAAGGTTTCTGACATAAGTCAAAAACAAAAAAGGAGTTTTTCATGCCACGACCGATTCGATGCAGGGAAATACACTCTCTTCCAGAATTCTACAGTTTCATCCCCGAAGAGGGCTGGAACGGAGAAAGCGTGACGATGACAATCGACGAGCTTGAGACGATACGGCTCATGGATTGCGCTGGCCTCACGCAGGAGGAGGCGGGCGAGAGGATGAACGTTTCTAGGACGACGGTGACGGCGGTCTACGAAACGGCCCGCAAAAAAATAGCGGACTGCCTCCTCAACGGGAAGCGGCTCGTGATTTCAGGCGGTTCCTGGCACATAAAAGACGAGCGTGAGATAGCTTCAAAATTCAACAAGAAGGGAGAAAACACGATGAGAATCGCAGTCACACACGAAAACGGCCAAGTTTTCCAGCATTTCGGGCACACAAAGGAATTCAAGATATATGATGTCGAGGACAAGAAAATCGTGAAGTCGGAAGTCGTCGACACGAATGGACAGGGGCACGGCGCGCTCGCGGGATTTCTGAAAGCGGCTGGAGTCGACACCCTAATCTGCGGAGGAATCGGAGGAGGTGCGCAGAACGCCCTCAAGGAAGCCGGCATCGCCCTTTTCGGCGGAGTCAGCGGCGGCGCGGACGATTCGGTGGCGGCATTCCTTGCAGG
Source organism: uncultured Treponema sp. (assembly GCA_946185925.1). Taxonomy (GTDB): domain Bacteria; phylum Spirochaetota; class Spirochaetia; order Treponematales; family Treponemataceae; genus Treponema_D. Next base: position 547 of record CAMHLH010000267.1, on the reverse strand, counting down.
AACACTCTCGTACAATCCAAACGTGAAATGCAACCACCACGGAGAGGGACACGGACATGAACACGGAGAAGGTCACGTCTGCGGAACCTGCGGAAAACACGAGTAGAAAACAAAACAGAACAAGAGGTACTAGAAATGACGATTCAAGAAAGAGCTGAAACCGCCGCCAACTACAAAAAAACTGGAGTCTGCAACTGCTGCCAGGCAGTGACAAAAGTATTCGCGGACACAGTCGACGTGGACGAGGCGACACTCATGAAGATGTCGGCGGGATTCGCGGCCGGCATGGGCTGCATGGAAGCGACCTGCGGCTCACTCATTGGAGCCACGATGATTGCTGGCCTCAAGACACAAGGACAGGGCACTCCGCGCTTCTCGAAGGAGATTCTCGCCGCGTTCAAGGAAAAGAGCGGAGCGACAATCTGCAAGGAGCTGAAGGGCGTCGGAACCGGCAAAGTCCTCTGCGAATGCGACGACTGCGTGAGAAACGCCGTCTTGTCGCTGGCGGAAGTGCTGGGGGAATGACGGACTTGTAAGCTTCAATGGA
>CAMHLH010000266.1 GCA_946185925.1 uncultured Treponema sp. | reverse complement strand
CTTCAAGCATCCAGAAAAAACAGGCAGTCTACGCAAACGTCTACAATGGTGGCCATCTCGTCGGAGCTTGGGACTATGCAGATACATACCATCTCGATGAAGTTGTCGAAGAGTAACATCGCCTAGTCTTTGAATCAAAAAAAAGCACTTTCGGGTTCTGCATTAGTCGGGCTTGAAAGTGCTTTTTAATAGGTGGGTACAAGAAAGTGCCCGATTCTGCCACACAATATTTCAAGGAGGCATTCATGAAAAAAATCATTGCATTCGCGCTTGCCGCTGCATTCGCAATTCCGTCATTCGCATTGACGCTCAAAGTTGGAGATTCTTTCAACTTTTTGCCAACAGAAAAAGGAAAGGATCCCGTCTCTGTCGTAACAAAAATCGCACCTGCCGCAAACGGAACATACGAACTCGTCCTTTTGGCGAACAACGTGTCATACTCATACGCAGTTGCAGAAGGCGAGGAAATCGAACTTTATTCAAAAGCGACTCCAAAGTCAAAAACTCTGACCGTAAAAAAACTTACAGTCACGTCGGTTCGCAACAACTCTGTAGAGATTGAAGGAGCGGACGCATCAGATTCAGATCCTAAGTAAAACTTTTTTAGGTGAAGAATAACCAAACTCCCGCGTGAGTTCCCCTGACTGGCGGCTCAGCGGAGCGTGAAAAAGCCCTGCGCATTTCGGATGTCCAAAACGGACGCAAAACGAATGTGCAGGGCTTTTTTTTGTCAAATGTGCTCACCTGTGCTATATTCTAAGGGGGTGTCGATATGGAGAGAAGTTACAGTTTCAAGCCGATTGAGGATTTGGTTTTCGCGGACGATTTCATGTTCGGAGCGGTGATGCAAGGAAAAGGCGGATGTCGACTTGAACGACCAGACCCACCACTTGATTTTCAACTGCGCAGCCTACGACAAAGAAGACAATCCCGGAATAAAGGCTTTTCTGTCTTTTGTCCGCGGAAATTCAGCAGATTCCAATTTTACGAAGGAGATTGAGACCATGGTACAGACAAAGAAATTCCAGAACACGTTCATAAACGAGTATCTCGCGATAAATCTCCACGAGCGTGACCTGCGGAAACGTGCGACCGAGCAGGGGCTCCAGCAGGGACTTCAGCAGGGGAAAGTCGATGCGTATATTGATTTGATAAAATCAAATTTGCTTTCGGTAAAGGATGCCTCGGTCAAGTTGGGAATGCCCGAATCAGAAATTCAGAAAATGCTTGAGGGCGATTGACGTTCGCGCTATGAGAATATCGCTTTTTTGCTGCAATTTGAGATTTTCGCCGATGAAAAGAGTGCTTTTTGGGCTTTTCTTTGTTGCCCTCGTTGTTTCGCCGCTTTTTGCGAAGAAAAAAAACAAGGTTCCTGTAAAAGACGATAGAGTCTATGACCTTGTGCTTTCTGCCGACGATATCATCGTTCTTCCAGAAGACGAGGCGCATCGCGTCAAGGATTGCGGAGGCGCTCATCTTTTTGTGCGGAAGCGGGGGGATGTTCAGAGCGTTTCGCTTCTTGTGGACAGCGACAACTACAATGACCCGGATTTGTCGCTCATGCGCGACAAAAGCCCCAACAGTGTGAACGGAAACGAAGTCCGCTACGCTTACGGCTCAAAATCTTCGTTTAGAATGGAGCGCACACCTAACGCGCTGATTTCTTCCACGGTCGAGAACAATTTCTTCGGAGATTGCTTCCACATCTACATTCCAAAAAATATGTACTACGGCTACGTCATTCAAACGCAGAACGAATGCGTTTTCGAAGACGGAATGAGGGTGTCCGTGAGGGCGTTCGCGGAAAAGCACTGCGACGCGGGCGGAAGATTCCATGACAACAAGCTGAACCTGAATCTTTCCGATTGGCAGACCGAGGAATCGTTCTTCAAAATCGCATCTGCTTCCGACGGAAAGGTCGGGCACATTTCATCGGCGAAGAATCTTCCGCAGAAGCTTGTGGAAAAAATAGAAGAGCTCGATGTCGCCGAAAAAATCGACCTTGTGTTCGCAATCGACGCTACCGAGAGCATGAAAGACGATTTTGCCGAATTGAAGAAGAACTGGCTTTCAAAATTCGAAAAGCAGATGAAAAAATTCCGGGATGCCAGAATCGGGCTTCTTTTGTACAAGGATTATGGCGATGAGTACAGTTCCGGCGGGCTACCCGTCAAGAATCTGGGCTTTCTGAAAAATGCGGCTGCGTTTTCAAAAAGCGTGAAGAATGTTTCCGTGAAGGGTGGGGGAGACCGGGAAGAAGCTGTCTTTGAAGCTCTGTATGCGTGTTCGGAGGCTTTCGACTGGAGAAGCGACGCAAAGAAAAAGATAATCCTGATTGGCGACGCACCGCCTCATCCAGAGCCGAACGCGAAATTCGGCATGGGCTTTGAGGGTGTGTCAAAAATCCTTGCCGAAAAAGGCGTTTCCGTAGACTGCTTTTTGATTTCGGATTCAGAAAACAAAAACAGCGAAATGAAGAGCGTCGACAAAAACAGCGTCGCCGACGAGCTTTTGAACGCCGTGGAAACGCTGGATGCCAAATAAAGCTTGCCGCTGTCCAGATGTGTTCTAAGCATTGCTGGTTGGCTGCAAGCTCGCCAAGAATTGCGTGGCAATTCTCGCGCATTGGTGGATGGCTGGGGAGCCGTTGTCCAACTGGGGCTGCTTATTTTGAAATCACCTTCCATTCGCCGTCGGTTTTCTTCCATATTCTTTGGTTTTCAGAGCCTCTGAATTCAAGCGCGAGATTCTTCTTTTCCTCGACGAACCTTCCGTCTATCAAGTAGTCCAGACAGTCGAGCATCCGCTGCGTGTTTTCGGTGCGCTTTCTGCCGTTCTCGTTAAGCAAGTCTTCGTCCAAAAGGTAGCCGCTCCAGCACCAGATGTCCTTTTTGGGAAAAGTCGCTTTCACTTTTTCCAGGAATGGAGCCAGGACGGCCTGGTTCTCCTCCTCGAAAGGCTCTCCTCCGAGCAGGGAAAGTCCCGTCACATGGCTCGGCTCAAGAAGCGACAGAATCCTCTCTTCGACTTCTTCCGTGAACGGCTCTCCGTAATCGAAATCCCAGGTCATGTAGTTGAAGCAGCCCTTGCAGTGGTTGCGGCAGCCGGAGACGAAAAGCGACACCCTGATTCCGAGTCCGTTCGCCACATCCAAGTTTTTTATTTCCGCATAGTTCATTCTTCGATTATACCCTAAAATCGATTCTCCACCGCAAAAAATGCATTGCCGAAACAAAAGCTCAGTTCGTCGTGAAGTGTCGAGTTAGTGCATTAATCGCAAAAACTCGATATTCGAACAGCTTAGTTTTGAATTAGTAGCCCTTGCTCGGCGAATTGCTCGTGAATTTGTAACTAGGCTTGCGGTGACAATTTAAGTATCACAGACTCATAAGTACTCGTCGTGCTTGAGAATGTAACTTCCTGATTCGTCACAAAGTATTTCGCGTTGCCTAATTCGCCAGTTTTGATAAAACTATTTGCATCGTCCTGACTTTCGAACAGAGCAAACGTAAAGTAGACCGTGCCTTTTGAGATTACATCGGCTATTTGCGTTCCCGACAGGTTGATGTTAATCGTATTAGTCGGACTTACTTCCGCATATAACGGAGTTACACTCGTGATATCATCAGCAGCCTCTGCAGTAATCATGAGTGCATAGTAATAGGTAGTG
>CAMHLH010000265.1 GCA_946185925.1 uncultured Treponema sp. | reverse complement strand
TGGAAACGCATTTGTTTATGCAGACTGCGTTTCCAAGCATGTTCAAAAATCGTGTGGTCCTGCCGTCCAGTTTTTTAGCCATGAAAACTCGATACCTCCTTAAGCTGTTTTCAAAAATCTGGACGGTTTTTTTCGCCTCTATAGAGCGATTCCTTCAATTCTTCAATTACGAGACAGAAGCGCAGAATGACAGGACATAGTGCATGTTCTCTGGAAAATCAAATTTGATGTCCCTGATTTCAAATTTTCCATTCAGCCCGTCCTGCAATGCTGTCTGATGAAAGTGGGAGAGGGCGATTCCCAAATCAACGTGCTTTATCTTTTCGACATCGGAAGAAACGCCCGCCTTGTAGTCGTTGAAGAAGTGGAACTCGTTCCCCTCTTTCACGACGGCCCACGGCTGGGAGTTCGTCGCGCTGGGTGCGAGCCGCAGCATTTCCAGGGCGTTCCGGTATGCGCCCGAAGCGTTTTCGGAGAGCGGATGGTCAAAGTCGCCATCGAAAAAGATTTTGCTCCACGCTTTTCTGTTTTTGGAGCCGAGCGAGGCGCGGGTCACCCTCTCCAGTATCGAGCGTCTACCCAGCGGATAGCCGATTGGGCAGATGCACGGAAAAAGTTCCCCGTCTTTTATTTCCATGCTCCTCTCAAAATCCTTCCGGCTGAATGTCGCGGCGAGCCATACGGTTCCGAGCCCCATGTCGGTCGCTTTCAAGACGAAATTCTCGAATTGGTATCCGACCGCCTCCATCGCGAATGGCTGGTCCTTCACCGTGAGCGCGAGGAAGTCTTTCGCGCCTTTGATTGTTCCGTATGTCCCGAGCTTCACGTTTTCGCCGCCAGTTTCCTTGCTGACGTACTGGACGCGGACTTCTACTCCGAATGGGTTCGTCTGCGATTCGTAAAAGCCGAGCAGGGCGGCCTTGTCCTCTGGACTGAGCGGCTTCGGCTCGAAAGTTCTTGTGCTTTCTCTTTCCCTGATTGCCTTCGCGACATCGAAAGGCATTTTCTCCGTTTCATTGAATTTCATCATGTTGTCCTCCAGACTGAAAAAATTGAGATGTAATAAATGCGACTACACCATTCTTGCATTGTGACAATCAGGAACATAATTAGCAACCTGAACAAGGGCGGAATCATAGAAGTGAGGTTCGGGACCGGGGGAACAAAAATCGCAGTTCCCTTGAGGGAGATTTCCCTCTACAGAATCTGCAGCGTTGTTGAGCCTGACGCGGTGGACAAGATGATTGGAATCCACAACAAACCGTCGTCGCTGTGCCCTGTCGGAAAAAACATCGCGCCGGTCCTGGCGGACGCATACGGCAAAATCAAGCGGGATTTGATTGAATCCATGAAGAGCATCACATTGGATATGCTTGTTGATGATTTCCATTCACGGCTGAATCAGACGGCGCCGTAAAAAAAACTGCTTGGAAACGCATTTTGCTTATGCAGACTGCGTTTCCAAGCATGTTCAAAAATCTGGACGTTTTTTTCGCTTTTACTGCACGATGCCTGTGATTTTCACATCGCCGACCATAATCTGGCGGCTAGAGCCTTTTGTATCAGCGCTCTTCATGTAAGGATAGACCCTCACATAGAGAGTTTTTCCGGCGATGCTCATTCCCATGTCGGCGTCGGATTTCACTTCTGTAAGAACGTCGTTCGCCTTTGCGGATGTCGCTCCGTCCTGGTCGATTGCCGTTCCCATTCCGCCCTGAATGATTGTCACCGGCGAAGAGAAGTCGTCGTTCGTTGAATAAAGGACGTCCCACTTCATGTTGCCTGTTCCAGAAGATGCAAGCTCCATCGAAATCTGGTTCACGACGACATTGTTGCTTCCTGCCGGGAGCGCGAACTGAATGTACAAGTCCTCGCTCTTTTCTCCAGGCCAGCCGGCTGCAAGATTTGAATAGAACCTTGTGTGGTATTTTTTGTTTACGGCATCCGCTTTTGCTGTCGATTCTGTCAAACCGCTTGAAATTGTGGCGACAGACGGAGAGACAACGCCCTCCGGGTCGACGCTTGCCGTATAGACGACTGCCTTGCTCGAATCAATCATCGGCCATGTGACAGTGTAGTCCTGGCCTCCCTCGGCCTTCTGTTTTCCGGCACCTGTGAGCGCAATCAGAAGAATGTTTCCGCTCAAACTTCCAACCGGGCTGTTTCCGAAATCAGGAGTGATTGAAGAGTGTGTGACCTGAAGGTTGTAGTTGTATTCGGCAACTTCTGTCGGAAGGAATTTGACGTAGACTTCTGTTCCAAAATAATCTGCCGTCGTTTCGATTTCGAGAGTTTTTGCGAAAGTTCCGCTCTCGCTGTCGCTTACGGTGTAGCCTTTCGGAGCCGTAATCGTGATTTTTCCGCTTGAAGCGTTGAATGCGCTCACCTTGAAGGATTTCACGCTCTCGTTGCTGGGGTAGATTCTTCCAAAATCAATCGTGTTGTTTCGAACCATGATTCTTGCTTCCGGCGTAATCATGTGGGAAGCAAGCTCCGGAATTTGGCTTTTAAGACCGTTCACAGCCATCTCCGCGATTTTGAGCGCGCCCAATGTAGAAACATGGGTGGTGTCGTTGGGCCAGTAGACGAATTTTTCCTTTCCCTGGGCGAGGGCAGACTCGACATAAGTCTTTGAAAGGGCTGTCAAATCGACATAAGCCACGCTGTTCTCTTCGGCGACCTCTTTTGCGGCCGCAGGATAGTCGCCGCGAGGAGCTGATTCGTCTTTGTACGCCTCGCTCAAAATATGCGCGCCCTTGTCGCTTATTACACCGTTGGAACTGTAGCAGCGGACGAACGGGCTGAAAATGACCGGTGTTCCGCCGAGTGCTTTTGTTTCATCAATGTACTTCTGCAAAAAGTCCTTGTAGGTTCCGTTGTCGGGGCTTGTTGACGGGTCGTATGAAGCGATTACATTGCTTTCTTTCGTGTATGTGACATCCGCCCAGCCGTCTGGATTTTCCTTTGCGAATGTGGCGTAGTTCATGAAGGTCGAGCCGTTGCCTGAGTATTTCTGGTCGTTGTGGCCGAAGTTGATGAATACATAGGATTTCTTTCCAGCGTTTTTTCTTTCTTCAAGAATTTCCTTGATTTTGTTCCAGCGACCGTCTTCGTAGTAGAAAGACTTCGAGCTTCGTCCGCCGTTCGAGAGCGTGTTGTTCACATAGACGCCTGTGTCAAAATAGAACTGCAAGACCTGTCCCCAGCCGGTCTCGTCGCCGTCGGCCGCGGAATACGTGCGCATGATTGAGTCACCGCACATCAAAATCTGGATGTCGGCGTTCTCGTCGCTGTCGGCAGTCACGGTAGAAGTTTTTTCACCGGTCACGTCGTTGTACTCTTCGGTATCTTCGCTGTCTTTGTTTTCGTCATCAGATTTTTCCGCTTCTGACTCCGGTTCTTTCGTTGTCTCCGTTGTTGCTTCGTTTCCGCCATCCGAATCCGAGTCCGAGCATGACATAAACATTCCGCTTGAGAGCAGAGCCATTGCCGCAAAAATCGGCAGGATTTTCTTCAGTTTTTTCATCTTGTACCTCCATTTTTTTTAAAAAGATGCTTTTGGGAGCCGGATATACAAAAAGGGGCTGATAGCCGGCTCCCATAGCATCTTTGTCTTCAAATATAGTGATTCGCTTTTGTTCAAAAACGTTTCTGTTTTGGTTGATAGAGTTTTTTA
>CAMHLH010000264.1 GCA_946185925.1 uncultured Treponema sp. | reverse complement strand
AGATATGGGAAGTTGATGTCGTAGAAGCTGTCGGTTGGAACAGCGTAGTTTCCTTTTATGGCGTTGTATACCATCATGAACGCGATGAGAGGGTCGCAATAGTGGCCACCGGATTCAGCCGCCATTCCTCCAGACTTGAGCTGCTCGTCGAGGTCGGCGAGGAAGTCCGTGGAAACGACGGCGATTTTTCCCTTCTTGCCCATGGACTCGATTGCGGCGAGCGCGCCGACCAATGTGTCTCCGCCACCACCTGCGACAATCAAAGCGTCGATGTCTGGATTCGCGTTGATGATGGCTTCCGCGGTCGCGCGTCCGCTGTCAGATGTGGTTCCGCCGTACTGCGGCTCAAGAAGCTCGATTTTTGCGTCATGGGAAGCGTTCCATTCCTCGACTCCCTTCTTGTAGCCTTCCCAGCGCAGAAGGAACGTGGCGTCTCCGGCCTCCCAGCCTTCGAGGGCGATTTTCTTGTTGCCCTTCTCCGCCAAAATGGTCACGAGATTCTTTCCGTTGTCGACTTCGTTCTCGTGGACGGCACCGACGTAGTATGGAGATTTCTGGGCAAGCGCGAACTCGTTAGGATTCGTGTCCTGATTGATGATGCGGAAGAACTGGGCCGCATATACCTTGTTCTGGTTGCAAGTGTTGATTACAGACGTCATCTCGGCCGAAGCTGAGTTGCAGATGATGATGCCGTCGCAGCCAGCGGCGCAAAGTGTCTCGGCAGAGTTCGTCACGTTCTCCGATATGTGCCCCTGGTCGACATACATGACCTGGACGTCCAAGGCCTTCGCCGCGGCGTCGAGAATGCGCTTGCACTGGCTTCCCAACGTGTCGGTCGAGCTCCAGATGGACACGCCGATTTTGATTTGCTTAGCCTCGGCCTTCTCCGGAACAGCCGCGCCCGAGTCGGCCGTGGAAGCCGAATCTGTGGCCTTCTGGTTCTTGTTGCAAGAAACAAGGGCTGTTCCGAGCATCGCCACGGAAAGAAGAGTCCCCAACAATTTTTTAATGAATTGCCTCCTTTTAGCATACTTTCATCTTCAGCCATAAAATTCGATTTGTCAAACAAAATGGCTCAAAATGCCCAAGGACGCAGAGGCAGGAAAAAATCAATCGCCCGCCAAAGGCGCGAGTATGTTCAGCTTGACGAGACCTTCATAGACAAGCTGGATTGAGAGGGCGGCCAGAATCAAGCCCATTATCTTCTCAAGGACGAACATTCCGGTGGTTCCAATCAGACGGATGAGAATCGCACCCGACCTCATAGTGAAATACTGCACGGTCAGGCTCACGAAAAGGGCCAGGACAGTCATGAGGACTTTCAGAAGCGAAAAACCGTCTCCGGCGATTGTGAAAATGACAGTGGTTATCATGCCGGGACCTGCGATAAGGGGAATCGCGAGAGGAAAAACGGCCAGCATCATTATGTCCGCAGGCTCTGTGCCGGAAGACGGGGTGCTGCGGCTTCTAGGCTTGCTCTGAATCATCTCGTAGGCGATTGTGAAGAAGAGGATTCCGCCGGAAATGTAGAACGCCCCGGCCGATATGCCGAAAAAGCCGAGCAGGATTTTCCCCAGCACGCCAAAGACGAGAAGCACGACGCCGGCCACGACAATCGCCTTCCTCAAGATTGAGTTCCTGGTCTCGACATCGAAATCCCCGGTTATCGAGAAGAATGCGGGAATGTTCCCCACCGGGTCCATGATGATTATGAACGTCAGGAAAATCTTCAAAAAATCGTTGAAATACTGCATTCGTTTATTTTAGCACTATTTCATAAGCGTTGCCCGAGTTCGTTTTTTTTCAAAAACACAAAAATTATGCTAAATCTGACAAAAACAATCCATGAATTATAAAAACAAAGCCCCTATACTGATTTTGAAACCGGTTACAAAAAAAACAAGACTCGAAAAAAGGGGACTTTTATGGCAAACGAAAAAACAGTAAAACCTTTCGGCATGAAAGACAAAGTTGGCTACATGTTCGGTGACTGTGCCAACGACTTCACTTTTATCCTGTGTGCGATGTTCCTGATGAAATTCTACACAGACGTTATGGGTGTCTCCGCCGCGATTGTGGGACTCATGATGCTTGTCGCCAAGGCTGTGGACGCAGTTACCGATGTCCTGATGGGACAAATCTGCGACCGCTCTTCTGTTACGGCAAAAGGAAAATTCGCTCCTTGGCTCCGGCGTCTCATGGGGCCTGTTGCATTGGCCAGCGTATTGATGTACGCAGTCTGGTTCAAGAACATGCCGATGGGATTCAAGATTTTCTGGATGTTCTTTACATACCTTCTATACGGTTCAATCTTCTACACTGGTGTGAACATTCCTTACGGTTCGATGGCTTCTGCCCTTTCTTCCGAACCAAAAGACCGCACTTCCCTTTCCACTTTCCGCTCAATCGGAGCAACTCTTGCGGCAATGGGAATCGGTGTGATAATTCCGATGGTGGTTTTCTACAAGGACCAGGCCACCGGCAACATGATGTTCTCTGGTGAAAAAATGCTTTGCGCGGCCATAGTCTGTTCTGTTCTTGCTGTGATTTCATACATCCTCTGCTACACGATGACTACGGAGCGGGTGAAAATGACAAAGGTTACCGAAAAGTTCTCTTTCAGGACTTTCTGGAAAACAATGATTTCAAGCCGCTCCCTTGTCGGTATCGTAGTGTCCGCCCTTCTCCTTCTCATTGTGCAGCTGGCGCTTACGGGCATGAACAACTACATCTATCCGAACTACTTCAAAAACCGGGCCGCAATTTCTCTGGCTTCGCTGCTTTCAAGCCTGGTGATTCTGGCGCTCTCAACTTTCATCGGCAAGGTGGCATCCGCAATCGGCAAAAAGGAAACATCCATTGCGGGCGCAATCTTGGGCGCGGCCAGCATGGGAATCGCCTTTTTCATCCATACAGGAAACATCGCCGTATGGTTCGTCTTCTTCCTTATTGGTTATGTGGGTCTGGCCTGTTTCAATCTTCTTTGCTGGGCTATGATTACAGACGTCATCGACGACATGGAAATCAAAAACGGAGTGAGAAGCGACGGTTCAATTTACGCTGTCTACTCGTTCGCAAGAAAACTTGGCCAGGCGGCGGCTTCAGGTCTTACCGGGGTGCTCTTGAGCCTGGTGGGCTACACAAAGGAAACCGCCTTCGACCCTGCCGTAACCGACGGAATCTACAACATCACCACACTGGTTCCCGCGGCCGCCTTCCTGGCACTGGCAATTGCGCTGACATTCCTTTATCCGCTTGACAAAAAGCGGGTTATCGAAAACACAAAACTGCTTCATGGAGAAAAATAATATGCTTTATCCGATTATGACCAATTCAAGAATGTTGTCCGACCTTAGCGGAATCTGGAACTTCAAGCTGGACAAAGGAGGGACGGGCTTTACGGAAAACTGGGCCGGGAAGGTTCTGGAAGAATCAAGGACGATTGCAGTGCCTTCTTCTTTCAACGACCTCTTCGACCAGGCTGAAATAAGGGATTTCTGGGGATGGGCCTTTTACCAGAGGACTTTCGCCATTCCTTCTTTCGTCAAGGAGAGTCAGAGGGTTATTTTGAGGTGCGACGCCGTGACCCACAAGGCGAAAGTATTCCTGAACGGAAAGCTCGTCGGGGAACACAAGGGGGGATTCCTTCCATTCGAGATTCTTTTGAACGGAGAGGATTCCGCCATTCG
>CAMHLH010000263.1 GCA_946185925.1 uncultured Treponema sp. | reverse complement strand
AAGAGAACGCGCGGCTCGTCGAGCTCTCGTTCGAAATCGTGGACGACAAGGTGAAAGGCGAATCGATTGAAAAATCGTGGTGCGTGGACGTGGACACAAAGGAAATCTTCGTCAAAGTGAACATGGTGCCGAAAAAAGTCCGCTCAAAGATGAAAAGCTCCGACAGCTGCTTCGAGATGATTCTGATTCCAAAAATGTACAAGTATCCCGGAACAAGCCGAGTGCGCTGGGACAACTTCACGACGCGCCCGATAACAGCCGAGGACAGGCTCGCCCTCGCCGGCTGCGCGGAGGAAAGCTTTTTGGCGGCGGAGAAGAAATTCAAAAACCACATAAAGAACACGCTCCACGAAAAAGAGCTGGCGATGATTCTGCCGTTGTCAAAGTTCGGCACGGTCGGAGACGGCCTGTTCATCGAGGACGGAAACGGAGGCACTCTTCAAATTCAGGACGCACCGGAAGAGAGCGGAAGCAGAAGCGACACCTGCAGGACAGAGCAGCTTACAAAATCGCTCTCGCATTTTCCAATCGACTTGAAAAACGCGAAAGCCGTGTTCGGAAAAATGTTCTACAACGGACGGACGGGAACAATCCAGTTCCAAATCCACTCGTTCATCACGGAGGAAGCCGTCATAAGGCTGTCGTAAAAAAAGGAGAAAAACAAGAATGGATTTGACATCACTTTACGATTTGAAGGAGCGCATCGAGAACGCTGTGTTCTCAGGAACATCGCTATTGCACGACGACTTCAAGCTCAAAAAGGCGTACGAGAATTTTCTTCCGCTTTCAGAGCTGAATCCGGTGTTCGGAAAGATAAAAGCGGGAATGGAGGGAGTCTATTCAGCAGACAAGGACAATATGAACGAGAAGCTGCTCGACACGCTCGCATTGATTGACGCGGTCGTCTACACCCAGTCGGAGGCGGACAAGGCGGACGGAGAAATCAAGACAGTCGAGCGGGAAAGCGCGCTTCCGGCAAAATACATCGAAATCCCCCACTCGCTCGTCCAGAAAAAACTTCACAAGTTCAAGTACACGATTTACACGGATGACATCACCGAATGCTCAAGCTTCATCGCGGACTACCGCTTTCTCCCGAAATTCGCCGAAGAAATCGAGAAGAGTCTGGATCTCAAAAAAGGGCAGCTCATGAAGGAAGGAGTTCCATGCGTGGAAAAATCGCTCTCGACTGACAGGACTCTTCTGAACAAGTATCCCCTCCTCGACTCACTCGGTGTTTTTAATTTGATGATTCTCTACACGTTCATAGACGAATTCGACGGAGAAAACAAAACTCTGCTTTCCAGCATCGAAAAGCAGCTCAAAAAGAGCAGCTACTACGAAGAAGATGTGAAAGCGTTGTTAGACGAGACGCGAAAAAGACATGAACAGAGAAAAAATTCAAAATAGACAAAAGGAGCAAGAAAAAATGAACGGAAACATTCTAAGGAAAACCGCTGAGGAACTGTACAAGGACGAAATCGACGCGCTCATACAGAACGAGACGAACCCGATTCCAGAAGGCTGGAAGATGTCGCCGAAATCGGTTTTGACGTACATAACAGGCGGAAAGGCCGGAGACAAGGAGATAACGCCGAAGTACATCGGAAACAAGAGGCTCGTGGAAGTCGCGATAGCCACTCTCGTGACGGACCGCGCGCTGCTTCTCATCGGAGAGCCGGGAACGGCGAAATCGTGGCTCAGCGAGCATCTGGCGGCGGCCATAAACGGAGACTCGACGAAAGTCGTGCAGGGAACAGCGGGAACCACGGAAGAGCAGATACGCTACTCATGGAACTACGCCATGCTCATCTCGAAGGGGCCGAGCATGGACGCTCTCGTGAAAAGCCCGGTCTACAACGCGATGGAAAGCGGAACGATAGCGAGGTTCGAGGAGATTTCAAGGTGCGCGAGCGAAGTGCAGGACGCCTTGATTTCGGTTCTCTCGGAAAAAAGGCTGAGCGTGGCGGAACTTGGACTGGACATTCCCGCGAAAAAGGGATTCTCCGTCATAGCAACTGCGAACACAAGGGACAAGGGCGTGAATTCAATGTCGGCCGCGCTCAAGAGAAGGTTCAACATCATAGTCCTCCCCGTCCCCAACGACGCGAAGACGGAGGCGGACATCATCAAAAGGCGCGTGGAGCAGCTCTCCTCGTCGCTCTCGCTCAGTTCAGCGCTTCCCGACAAAAATGTCGTGGAGAAAGTCGTCACGGTCTTCCGCGAACTCAGGAACGGAAAGACCGAGGACGGAGCGCAGAAGCTCAAGACCACGAGCGGTGTTCTTTCGACAGCCGAGGCGATATCGCTCCTGACAAATTCCATGGCGCTGGCAGGAAGCTTCGGAAGCGGCACCATAACGGCGGAGGACTTGGCGGCCTCGCTGCAGGGAGCCGTCGTAAAAGACGAAGAGAACGACAGGATAGCGTGGACGGAATATCTTGAGAACGTGATGAAAAAGCGCGGAAGCGAATGGAGCGGACTTTACAAAGCATGCAGGGAACTCAACAGATGACTCAAAGTCCTTTCTATTTTGGAGTGAGGCACCTTTCCCCGGCGGCAGGAATAGAGCTGAGGTCGTTTCTGGAAGAGAAAAAGCCTGAGCTTGTCCTGGTGGAAGGGCCTTCGGACTTGAACTACATGATAGACTCAATCTGCGACCCGAAAGTTCGCTTTCCAATCGCAGTCATGGCGTACACGGAAAAAGCCCCCGTCCGCTCGATTCTCTATCCGTTCGCTGAATACTCCCCGGAAGTGCAGGCTCTCCTGTGGGCGAAAAAGAACGGTTCAAAAGTCGAATTCATGGACCTTCCGTCGTCGGTTTTCCTCGCAATGCCTGAGGAGGAAGAGTCGGAAGGAGAAGGGACGACGGAAAGCGTCTACAGCCGGATAGAAGTCGCGACCGGCGAAAGCCATGAAAGCTGGTGGGAGCGAACGTTCGAGCAGCTGGGAAACACCGGAAAATACAGGGAAGCTGCGAACGCGTTCGGAAGGGAGCTTCGGAAGGCGGAGAAAAGCCGAGGCAGGCGCGACGCGGCTGAGACACTCGTCCGGGAAGCGTTCATGAAGCGGAAAATCGAAGCCGCAATAAAAAGCGGAACTCCGCCTGAAAAAATAGTCTGCGTCTGCGGAGCCTTCCATGTGGGCGGGCTTGAAGAGAACGAAGCGATGACGGACGAAGAAGCCGAAAAACTTCCCAAAACAAACTCGTTCGCCACTCTCATGCCATACTCATTTTTCAGGCTCTCGTCAATGTCGGGCTACGGAGCGGGGAACGCTTCGCCGTCATACTACCAGATGATGTACGACTCCTTCACAAAAGGAATCAAAAAAGGCGAAAGCAACGACGAAATCATGAAGGGCTTCGTCACGGACTACATCGTAGAATGCGCAAAAGAGTACAGGAAGGCCGGCAACATCGTTTCGGCGGCTTCGCTAATAGAGACCGAAAGGCTCGCGTACGCGCTCTCGGCAATCAGGGGCGGCAGGCACCCGAACATAGAAGATCTGGACGACGCGATGACAGCGACAATCGGGAACGGAGACTTCTCGAAAATCGTGTATGCGGCGACGAAAGTGAAGATACGGCCAGTGGTCGGCTACCTGCCCCAAGGAATGAGCAAGACCGCGGTCCAGGACGACTTCAACAGACAGCTCGAAAAGCTCAAGCTCGAAAGGCACAAAAGCGAAGATCGGA
>CAMHLH010000262.1 GCA_946185925.1 uncultured Treponema sp. | reverse complement strand
CCAGGAGCCTAATCAGCCACTTCTCCTTCGGGCGGCTGAGACTTCTGGAATATATTCTTGGGAGTCTTCCCATAACCACGGAATTGGCGGATAGGGCAAGAAAACTGAATACGCTTTCGGAGCGGGAGGCAGGACTTTCGGAAGAGAATCCTGCGCTTATGAGGAAAATCCGCGCCCTGCGCACCACGGAAAAATCCTTTGCGGACGACGGTGTGAAGCGTGCCGAAGACTTGTATTTTGCCCTTGAAGGCATCAAATTTTTTCAAACCAATAAAGAAACTGAATCCCTTTTGATGAAAGCGGTGACGGAAAAGCCTTCGGATTCGACTTTTTCGGAATTGGCTGAACTGAAAAATATGCTGCTGGAATCATTTTCCAAGCCTCCTCGTTATGTAAAGCCAGAAGCCGACCAAACTCTCGTTGATTTGTGCAAGGATATTGCGAATTACCTTGAGCAGCAGCGTGGAAAAAAAGACAAGAAAGAGCAGATAATCGCGGAATGGGTGCAGGCTCTGCAGGCTGGAAAGGCGGCGTTTTCCCGCGCCATCAAGGACTGCGACTTTGCCTATGCCGCCACCACACAGCAGGCGGAGGGAAGCGATTTGCGGAAACAGAAAAAATTATTGTCTGGCGGTAATATTGTTGCGGCACAACTGTATGATACGGTCATCATAGACGAGGCTGCCCGCGCCACTCCGCCGGATTTGCTCATTCCTATGTGCAAGGCCGCCAAGCGCATAATTCTTGTGGGCGACCACCGCCAGCTTCCTCAGCTTGTGGACGACGACATCTGCAACGAGGTGTACGAGAAGAATAAAGCGGCCGTTCAAACCGAACAGAGCGACAGCACTCAGGTGCAAAAAGCGGATGAAGACGAGAAGTTCGACTACAAGAGCGCGTACAAGCTCAGTCTCTTTGAGCTGCTGTTCAAAAAACTCAAGGAACTTGAAGAAAAAGACGGCATAAAGCGCACCGCCACACTGGACAAGCAGTTCAGAACACATCCTCTTTTGGGGGAATTCTGTTCAAAGATGTTCTACGACCCGCATGGAGAACACTACGACTCTCCGCGCCCTGCCTCTGATTTTTCCTACAATCTGCCGGGAATCGAGAACAAGGCGGCTGTATGGATTGATGTCGCTTCTTCCGTGGGACGTGAGGCAAAAATCGCCACAGGAAGTTGGACTCGGGAATGTGAGGCTGACTGCATTGTTTCAAAACTGCTGGAATTTGCCAAAAGTCAGGCTGACATTCCTGACGATAAAAAATTGTCCTATGGAATCATCTCATTCTACAAGGGGCAGAAAGAGTTGATTGAGAAAAAACTAAACGGACGCAAAACTGCGCTCAAAGGCATAAAATACAAGGTCGGCACGGTGGATGCTTTTCAGGGCATGGAATTCGACATTGTGTTTCTGTCGGTCGTGAGGACGAACAAAATCGCCCAGTACGGATTTCTCACTTCGTTCAACCGAATGTGCGTGAGCATGTCCCGCCAGAAAAAGGCTCTTATCGTTGTGGGAGACAGTGCTTTCGTCACGACGGACAAGGCACGGAAATCGAACGCAATTCCCGCGCTGGCGGAATTTTACGATTTGTGCGCGGACAACACGAAAAACAAAGGATTTGGAGCAGTACTCGAATGGAAAAAATAATCGGTGGACAGGAACTTGAAAATCCCATTTCAGCAGACGTGCAGCAGAAAATCCTCTGGCCCTGCTACGAATTCATTGCCCATGCGGAAGGCTTGGACAACTATGAGAAGAACATCATAGAAGAAGTCGTTCTGAAACTTGCAGCCATCAACATGCGTTCCGACGCCGAAATAGCGGAATGCACCGGACTTGATGATGACTTGATTTCCTTCATGCACTCACGTCTGCAGCAGAAGGGACTTTTGGACGAAACCTGCGGCATAACGGACGAAGGCAAAATGAAGCTTGGAGAATTTGCTGAAAAACACTCTCAGGATATCCACATTTATGTGGATGCACTTTCAGGACGTGTGCTTCCATATTGGGCACCAGTTTCGGAGCGCAACAACTTTCATTACGACGGGGGAAGGTGGGACAGAAAAGACGATGACAATCTGGATAAGCCTCTTTTCTTCCGTTACAAAGCCATTTCTTCAGCCGGTACGGAAAGCGATGAGGAACAGGCAGCTTATCCGCTCCGATTTGAAAAAGACGCATACAATTTTGTTCCTGAAGTAGACGATGTGAGCGCAATGCTCCATACGCTTTTTCCAAAAAACGACAGCATCGTGGTTCGCATTGACGAAAGTCAGGACTGCGAAAAGAACCTCTGTCATTGCCTCATGGAAATACTTCTGCCAGAGGGCAACACTCGCCGTTGGGTATGCACCGACGGATTCGGAAAGCTGAGCACGTTCTTTTCCACCGATTTCATCACGGACGAAAAAGACAAGGAATTTCTTGCGGGCTTGCGGTCAAAACTGCAAAGCGGAACGAATGCCGCAAAGTCCGAGGAAAAACCTGCTCCCGAAGAATATCCCCTGCTTGCAGAAAAGCTGAGCCTAGTTCAGAAAAGCATGAGTGCGCTTGATTTGAGTGTGGACTCTCCCGACAAAGAAGAGGAACTCCGCATGGCGAGAAACGATGCACTTTTGTACTTGACGCAGCTTGCGGAATGGGCGTTCTACTATATTCTGCACCGGAAGTATTTTGAATACAAAGCCCGTAAAATCCTTTCTGATTTTGAAAAGTTCCGGGGCAATAAGGCTTCCGCCTACATAATCGGCAAAATTGCGGAAAAGAAAGCTGTTGCTCTTGGATTTTCCATTGAAGGCAATTGCAAAAAATCTCTCCGCGAACGCTATGGTCGGATTTTAAGCGCGTTTGAAAACACGCCGTCGCTTTTTGCCCTTGTAGACTTGTGCGTAATCAGTTTGACTGATGAAATGTGGCTCAAAGACTTTGCGAAAAACGCTCCCGATTTTCTTTTGGATTTGGCTCTGCTCAACAAAATGCGCAACGAAAGTTTCCATGCAGGAAACACTGAGACTAATCTTTCCCAAATTCACAGAACATACAAAGAAATACTTCTTTTGCTGAAAGCCGGTCTTGGCATCGAAATAAACTCCGAAAGCAGGATGTCCTTTGCAGAACGCCATGAGTTCCAAAACGAACGCATTTCCGCAATCGCCCGCATGGAAGATGCACTTGGATTTACGCTCTGCCACATTTTGGACAACACTCTTTTGGGATTTTATACCGACATGGAACGGAGGTCTCCAGACAAAGAACATCTCAACAACGCCGTGATTCTTGACATGTACCGCATCCTCGAAAGCGTGTTTGTGCAGGTGAACGAAGGACTGGGGGACGAAAACAAAAAATCTGATTGGCGTGAAAAGGCCCGCTCGGCAGAATTTGTCCTTGACGGTGGCGCGGAATGCAAGGCTCTTCTTTCGACAAACGAGGATCGTATACAGATTGCCTTGGAACGGAAGCCGTCATCCATGAATGCCGCCTGCATAGCATTCCTTACGCTTTCGGACATAAAGCCGCTCAAGGAACTCAAGAACAAGTGGCGTACACTTCCCGCCGATGTGAGCTACATCGTTCGACTTCGCGGCCACGGAGAAATCCCCGACAGTATAGATGAAGCGCGGGTTTGGGAAATCAAGGCGCACATAACGGATTTGATTTGTTTTTTTGCAGAAAAAGGATTTTTGTCGCAGAAAAAC
>CAMHLH010000261.1 GCA_946185925.1 uncultured Treponema sp. | reverse complement strand
TTCCTGTTATGCTTTTGGGCTGAAGACCCAGAAATTCAGGTTTTTCGCTTGTGCCGCTCAAGATGATTTTTTGCACATCGTCTTTCAGTATTTCTTTTGACCCAAAATCAAAGTCAGTGCACGGCTCCGTCTTGGGAAAGCCTAAATACAAATTCCCATTGATTTCAAAAATGAATGACCAGCAGCTTTTCTTACGATAATCAAAGACTCCGACACAGGTCTCAATCGTAAAAGATTCTCCAGCCTGTATGACTTTTTCACGCCAATTCCCTGCCAAAGACCATTCGCCGGTGTTTTCCTGTTTTTCAACAATCACGACTTTTGCCGAAACGCTTTCATCAAGAGTGTTCTCAACAGTCACATACATGCGCCCCCCATCTTCAGCAAAAGTGCAAGTATCAATGTCGTCGCATGAAAAAAACGAGAACAAAGCAAAAAAAATGCAAAGAGCAAGTTTTTTCATCTGTACATCCTTTTTATGATTCTCCAAAATCCTCACTCGGCCATATCGAAGTCGAGTCCGGCAAGCTCGCTTTCGCCCACGACGCGGATTCCGTTCGCTTTTAAAAGGCTTGCCGTGATTCCGTCGCCGTCGGTCAAAACGCGCGAGAAAGTTCCGTCGTAGATTTTTCCAGAGCCGCACGAGGGGGAATTCTCCTTCAGAATCGCGAGTCGGCAGCTGAACAATTTCGCAAGGCGCAACACCTCGTCCGCTCCACGCTCGTATTCAACGGTCTTGTTCTCGCCGCTTTGGGTGACGACCCGGCCGTCGCTGATTTCGCATGGGGGACGGGGAGTCGGGAGTCCGCCCAAAATCTCCGGGCAGACGGGAATGAGGTTGAAGACTGGATTCTTCAGCATCGAGAGGATTTTTTCGTTTGGTTTTGACGCGCCGTCATAGCGGCAGGCCGCTCCCAAAAGGCAGGCGGAAACAAGGATATTCATGCCATTTATTTTAACACAAAAGCCGCCCGACTTTCAGTTGAAAGTTCATTGATTCAAGCATAATTTTCCATTAACCTACTAGGAATTGGGGAAATAAATGGACTACGAATTCATCAAATCCGTGATTCCGATGTACGCCGACGCGGCCTTCTTCACGCTCAAAATATCGGCGGCGGGAATCGCGCTTTCGTTCCTGGTCGGGCTTTTGTGCGCTGTCGCTCGCTACGAGAGGATTCCGATTCTCAGGCAGCTTTCGGGAGCGTACATCGAAATCTCAAGGAACACTCCGCTCTTGATTCAGATTTTCTTTTTGTACTTCGCTTTTCCGAGGATGGGCGTGAAGCTCTCGGCGATACAGAGCGCACTCATCGGGCTGACGTTCCTCGGCGGAAGCTACATGGCGGAGACGTTCCGCTCGGCGTTGGAGGGCGTTCCGAAAATACAGATTGAGAGCGCGCAAAGCCTCGGGCTCACGAAGGCGCAGCTCATGACGTACGTCGTGTTGCCGCAGGCGGTGAGTGTCTCGGTTCCGGGTTTCTGCGCGAACGTGATGTTCATGGTCAAGGAGACTTCGGTCTTCAGCGCGATAGCCCTCGCAGACCTCATGTACGTGGCGAAGGACCTCATCGGGCTTTACTACAAGACGGACGAGGCGTTGCTCCTCCTGTCGCTCTCATACTTCATTCTGCTTCTGCCGATTTCGCTCATCGCGAACTACGCCGAAAGGAGGTTGCGCCATGCCCAGTTCGGAAACTCTTGACGCGGTAATCAAGGCGTTCAGGGTGCTCACGCTCGGAACGAATTTCCAGCGCCTTCTCGGAGGGCTTTGGGTGACGGTCTGGATTGCGCTCGTTTCGGTCGCTTTCTCGATTGTGCTCGGAACCGCGTTCGGTATTCTGATGACGAAGAAAAGCCGGATTGTCAAAGCCGCGTCTAAAATCTACCTCGAAGTAATGCGGATAATGCCGCAGATGGTGCTCCTCTTCATCTTCTACTACGGAGTCACGAAGGCGTTCGACATCAACTTGAGCGGAGAGGCGACTTCGATTCTGGTCTTCACGCTCTGGGGAAGCGCGGAGATGGGCGACCTCGTGAGAAGCTCGCTTGAATCCGTCCCGCGCCACCAGTACGAAAGCGGCCGCGCCCTAGGACTCACGGAGAGGCAGATTTTCGCGTCGATAATAATCCCGCAGACGCTCAGGCGGCTCATTCCGCTCAGCATGAACCTCGTGACGCGCATGATAAAGACCACGTCGCTCGTCGTGTTCGTGAACGTGGTGGAAGTCGTGAAAATCGGCCAGCAGATAATCGAGGCGAACAGGATGAAGAACCCCACATCGGCAATCGCAATCTATTTCGTCATATTCATGATGTACTTCTCTGTCTGCTATCTCCTTTCCACGGCGGCGAGAATCATCGAGAGAAAGCAGAAAATCTAGGAAACAATTCAATGGAGAACAAAAAAAATGGCAGTTCTTGAGATAAGGCATTTGAACAAGACATTCGCGGATGGGGTCTGCGTCCTGAAAGACACTTCGATTTCCGTGGAGAAAGGGGAAGTCGTCGTGATACTAGGCCCTTCCGGCTGCGGAAAGTCGACTCTCCTCCGGTGCATCAACGGGCTTGAGAGCATACAGGGAGGGGAGATTCTGCTCGACGGCGAAGTCATCTCCAACAGGAAAAAGGACATGCATTTGGTCAGGCAGAAAATCGGGATGGTCTTCCAGAGCTACGACCTATTCCCCCACTTGACAGTGATGAAGAACATTCTGCTCGGCCCAACGAAGGCGCAGGGGCGGGACAAGGCGGAAGTGCAGAAGGAGGCGGAGGAATGGCTCACCCGCGTCGGCCTCATCGACAAGAAGGATTCGTACCCGAGACAGCTTTCAGGCGGCCAGAAGCAGCGGGTAGCGATTGTGCGCGCCCTCTGCATGAAACCCGAAATCATGCTCTTCGACGAGGTGACGGCCGCGCTCGACCCGGAGATGGTGCGCGAAGTCCTGGACGTGATGATGGACTTGGCGAAACAGGGAAAGACGATGCTCATCGTGACCCACCAGATGAATTTCGCCCGCGCGATAGCCGACAGAATCCTTTTCTTCGGCGAGGGCGGCGAAATCGTGGAGGAAGCGACTCCAAAGGACTTCTTCGAGCACCCGAAAACGGAGCGAGCGAAGAAATTCCTCGCGAATTTTGAATTTGAGGCGAGAAACTGAGCGAAGGGAAAATCCAATCGGATTTTTGGGATTGGCATTGTCGATTTTTATTCCCCATTTTTCCTATTGACTAACTAGGAAATAAAAAGTAAAACATACCCCATAAATAAAAACACACAGGAGAAAACGATATGAAAAAGGCATTAATCAAAACACTTGCGGTTGCGGTACTCGCCCTCGCGGCATTCTCGGCGTTCGCGAAACCAAAGACGAGGACGGTCGCTCAAATCAAGAAGTCGAAGACAATCAACATCGCGGTCTTCAGCGACAAGAAGCCTTTCGGCTATGTTGACGAGAACGGCCTGTACCAGGGCTACGACGTCTATTTCGCAGAGCGCATCGCGAAGGACTTGGGCGTGAAAGTGAAATACGTTCCAGTGGAGCCGGCGCAGAGGGTCGAAGTCCTCACGACAGGAAAAGTGGACATCGTTCTCGCGAATTTCACGGTCACGAAGGAGCGCGCCGAGAAAGTGGACTTCGCCCTTCCCTACATGAAAGTCGCGCTCGGTGTCGTCTCGAACGAGAAGGACCCGATAAACACGATTGAAGACCTGAACGGAAA
>CAMHLH010000260.1 GCA_946185925.1 uncultured Treponema sp. | reverse complement strand
GTCGTCAACAACTTCGACGTGTACATGGGGGCGACCGTGCTCAGGCTCCAGCATTCGACGAAGCTAATAAGGACGCAGAAGAGGGAGTCGATAAGGGCGGCGTGCAACATGGATGCCCAGCTCTACTTCATAAACGACACCGGTGACGTGGACTACGACAGCGTGGACGCGACTCCGGGCTACAAGTGCCTGCTGGAGGATGTCTCCGAGGGTGGGGCTCTCATAAGGGTGGGCGGAAAGGGCGTCAAGGGCGCACGCGTGAAAATCCAGTTCAACATCGGAGAGAGTCTCGTCGTTATGTTCGGCGTGGTCGTGGGGGTCGAATACAACAAGAGCCTCAACCAGTCAAGGCTGCATTTCGAGTGCATCCATGTGGACGAGCAGATGAAGAACCTTGTCCTGAGCTTCGTCTACAAGACTCTGCCCGAGGAGAAGAAGGAGGAGCTGGAGGCCATCTCCCTCGCCGAGGAGGACGCTGAAGGCCAGCGGCAGTCAGACGGCGAGCTTGACACTCCGCTTCCGTCGGAGCCGGACGATTCCTATTTCGATGAGGCCTCGGCCGTCTCTTCGTCAGTCGAGGGGCTTTCGGAAGACAACTCCAAGCCTCTGGAGGAGGAGGCCGAGAAGGACGACGACCTGGATTTCGACTCGCTCAGGGGCGGTTTCGACGAGCATTTCGACGACAAGATGAACGAATTCCGGACGAAGATGGAGGCCTTCAAAAGGTCTTGACGAACCGCGCGGTTTTCTTGCGTTTTTTTGCACAAAATGAAAAATTCTCGATAACTAATGTGCATGGAACACAAGTTTAAAATTCCAAACTGCCTGAAGAACCCCCTCTTTCTTTCCGCCCTTGTCTGCGCGCTTCTTTTCTACTCTGGTCTTGTGCGCTGCGGGGAAAAAAGACGCATGCGTTCGCTGCTTCCAATCGGCACTGTCGTCTCGATGGAGGGCGCCGTGTCGTCCACGCCCGTGAGGACGGGATTCAGGGGAGGCTGCTACCGGGCTGATTTTTGTGTGGAGCGCGCATCTTCCGAGAGCGCGTCCTCGTCCGCGGCCGGTGTCGCTGTCCTTTTCATTCCCTGCGAGATTGTGGAGTCGCTTTTCCCCGGAAAAATCGGCACGGCTGCCGGGGACTCCTGCGGGGCTTTGGTTGAGGACGGATCGAGGCTCCGTGTCTCCGTTTCCGAACGCGCGGGCGGGGGCTTCTTCGTGTCCGCTGTGGAGCCTCTTCCTGGTGGGCGGGGGCTTCTTGCCTCCATGCTCCGTTTCCGGGCGGTCTGCAGGCTGTCATTCCGGCATCTGATGCATTCATGGGGGGAGGCCGGCGGCTTCCTTCTGGCTTTGCTCTCCGGCTCCCGCGACTGCACCGACGCGGCCGTGTCCGACGCTTTCAGGAAGGCCGGACTCAGCCATGTAATCGCGCTTTCCGGCATGCACGTCTCCCTTTTCGGTGGGCTTGCGGCCTTCCTCGGCAGGAATCTCGCCACCCGCCGCTTCGCCGACGCGATCTCTCTTTCCGCGGTCGCCTTCTTCGTCTGGTTCGCGGGACTTTCTCCGTCGCTCTTCCGCGCGCTCGTCTGCTCCCTCGTCATGTCGTTGTCTTCGTTCCTGCGCCTGAAAAGGCCCGAGCCGCTGTCAGCCCTGTCCCTCTGCTTCCTTGTCCATGCGAGCGTCTTCCCGTCCCACTTGTCGGAGGCCGCCTTCATGCTGAGCTACTCCTCCCTGTGCGGCATAATCCTCTTCGACCGGCTCTTTTCAAGGCTCCTCTCATGCAGGCTTCTTCCTCCCTTGTCGGCTTCCCTCTCCTCGTCGGTGTCCGCAATCGTCTCGACCGCTCCTGTCACGGTCAGCCTCTTCGGTACGTTCACTCCCGTCGGCGCCCTCTCCACTGCCGTCGTTTCACCCCTCGTCACCCTGTTCATCTACACGGGGCTTTCAGGAATAGCCGTTTGTCTCGCCGCTCCCTTTCTTTCGGTCCCGTTCGGTGCTATTATTTCCTTCATCTACGGTTTGGTCAAAAAGACCGCCTTGTTTTTCGCGGGTTTCCCCGCGTTCTCCATATTTTAGTACAGGACATGAAAAGAGATGATGAAACACCCAGACTACAATTCTCCGCTTGAGCTCAAGCAGTTTTTGGACGACAACGGAATGGCGATGCAGAAGAAATTCGGGCAGAACTTCCTCGTCAACGGCGAGGCGAGAAAGCGCCTCATCGACGCCCTCGACATAGATTCCTCGTCCTCCGTTTGGGAGGTCGGCCCCGGACTCGGCTCCATGACGGACGAAATCCTTTCGAGGGGCGCTTCCTTGACCTCGTTCGAGATAGACCACGGATTCGCCCGGCTGGTGCGCGAATTCTTCTCGGACTATTCTGAAAAGGGAAAGTTCACCCTTGTGGAGGGCGACGTGCTCAAGACTTGGAAGAAGCACGCCGAGTCGGCCGGCGTCCCCGACAGGTTTTTCGGGAACCTTCCGTACAATGTGGCGGCCACGATAATCGGCGACACGATAAACGGCGGCGTCAGGTTCGACAAGGCCGTCGTCACGATACAGAAGGAGGTCGCCGTGAGGATGGCCTCCGCTCCGGGAAGCGCCGACTACTCCTCGTTCTCCGTCCTCTGCCAGTGGGCGTACGATGTGAGGAACGTTCTCGATTTGGCCGGGGGCAGCTTCTGGCCGGTGCCGAACGTCGCAAGCCGCGCCGTGCTGATGACCAGGCGCGAGGATTTTCCGCGCTGCTCCGATCCGGCCCTCTTCATGAAAATGATACGGCAGCTCTTCTCGTCCAGGCGGAAGACCGTCAGGAACAACCTTTTGAAGATGGCGGGCGGCGGGGACGTCTGCGATTCGGTCCTCTCCGCCGCCGGTGTGTCGCCGAGCGCGCGCGCCGAGTCGTTGGGCGTGGACGAACTGCTCGTCCTTTCCGACAGGCTTTCCGAGGCTGTCGCAAGAAAATAGACCGTTTTGAATGGAGGTGTCGTATGAGCGTCAAAGAGAACATTGAGAGAGTGGAAAAGTCGATAGCGGAATACGCTTTGAAGGCCGGAAGGAAGCCTGGGGACGTGAGGCTCGTCGCCGTGAGCAAGTTCCATCCGGCTTCGGCCGTGCTTGAGGCCGTCTCGGCCGGGCAGTCCCTCTTCGGCGAGAACAGGGTGCAGGAGGCCGCCGCCAAGTTCGACGAGGTGCGGGCTTCTGGCGTGGCCGCCGACCTGCACATAATAGGCTCGTTGCAGCGGAACAAGGTCAAGGAGGCCGTGCGCGTGGCGTCGTGCATAGAGTCTCTGGACAGGATGGAGCTTGCGGACGAGATAGAGAAGCAGTGCGCGAAAATCGGCAAGACCGTGGATGTTCTTCTGGAGGTCCACACGGGCGAGGAGTCGAAGTCTGGCTTCAGGAGCGAGGACGAGGTGAGGGGCGTGCTCTCCGCTTTCGCTTCCGGGCGGTATCCGCACGTCGTTCCACGCGGCTTCATGACGATGGCGCCGAACACGGACGACGAGGCGCTCGTCAGGGCTTCCTTCTCAAGCCTCAGGCTTCTCCGCGACAGGATGGCCTTGGAATTTCCGTCGCTCTCCCTTGTGGAGCTTTCCATGGGGATGAGCGGCGACTATGGAATCGCGATAGAGGAGGGGGCGACAATCGTCCGCATCGGAACCGCCATATTCGGCGAAAGGGACTACTCGAAATGAGGGGCGGAAAGACCGTTTCTGCAGTTTTCTGTATAGCCTTTC
>CAMHLH010000259.1 GCA_946185925.1 uncultured Treponema sp. | reverse complement strand
CGTCTCCACAATCGACGAGAACGGAAATGCCGAGAGGTTCGTCTATGGCGAGGACGGATTTTCGATGGAGTACATAGACCGCGACGGAAGCAGCAGTTTCTTCGCCTACGACGAGAGGGGAAACACTGTACTCCAGCGGTATCCCGACGGCTCTTCCCACTCGTTCGAATACGACGGCGGGTCGAGGAAAATAAGGTCCGTGGGCGACATTTTGTCGGTCGACTATTCATACGACGGAGACGGGAATTTGGTGCGCGCGGCCTACTCGGACGGCAGCGAGGAGACCTTCGTCTATTCCGACGGCAACATGGTCTTCAAGACCGACAGGGACGGTGTCTCAAGGGGCTTCGAGTATGACGCTTTCGGCAACCTTTGCGCGATGTATGTCGGGGGGAAGAGGACGGCCGACTTGGTTTACGAGGACGGGCTTTTGAAAAAATCGACAGACGTATTCGGCAACGTCACGCTCTACGAGTACGACGGATATTCACAAATGACGAAGAAGTCCGTGTTCGCCGCAGGCTCATCCGCGCCTTCAGCCGTCTGGACATGGAAGTACGACACTGCCGGCCGGGTTGAGAAGACCGTGGACGGAGCTGGCGTCGAGCGAGTCTATTCGTATGGCCCACATTTGGTCACGGTCACCGGCAGCGACGGTTTGGAGACTGTCTCCGTCTATTCTTCGAGAAAGTGCCTGCTTGAAAGGACTGTCACGGATTTGCGCACCGGCGAAAAAAGGAGAACCCACTACGAGTACGACAAGGCTCTCAACCTTATTTCTGAGAGCGTGTCCGGCGTAGGCTCAGACGGAAAGACTGTGGAGAAGACGCTTGTCGCTTCCTACGAGTACACGGCTTCTGGGCGGCTCAGGAAGAAGGTCGACTGGAACGCCCTTTGCCCAGTGGACGTGTCGGGCGGAGTCAGCGGCTGGGCGTTCGAGTACGCTCTCAAAAACGGAAGGGTCTCGTCGGTGGTGTCCGGCTTCTCGTCTGCCGGCGGTGACGTGCTTCCTGCCGGAAGCCGGACCGTGGCCTTCGACACTGCTTTCTTCGGCGACCGCAAAGTCGCAAGGGAAGTCGGAGGAGACGGTCGAGTCCATTCGTCTGTGTTCGATTGCTTCGGGAACCTGCTCTCCGAGACTGTCGACGGAAACTTATTGACGGAGCTTGAGTATTCCCCAGCCGGAAAGATTCTCTCATCGTCGTCGGTCTCCGGGAAATTCGAATTTGCATACGACCCGGCCACAGGAAGGTTTTCCGGGGTCAGGGAATGCGGCGGGGCGAAAAACTCGTTCAACAAGGTCGAATATTTTGACAACGGCTGGAAGAAGAGGGTGACCGACAGGCTCGGAAACTCCACCGAATACGGCTACGACTGTTTCGGAAACGTCCGCTCCGTGAAGACCGCCAAGGGGACCTGCCTGGTCGAGCGGGACGGGGCCGGTCATGTCCTTGTGGAGAAGGTCGTGTCTCCATCCGGCGAGGTCCTTTTCAGGAAGGATTTTTCATATTCGGACGGCTTCCGCAAGGTCGATGTCTTCGTCGGGGGCGTCAGAATTGGAAGTTCGGCAAGGAACGCGTTCGGCAACATAGTCTCCGAAGTCGACGGGGAGGGCAATGAAAGAAGGTTCGGCTACGACATCCTCGGGCGCATGGTCGTTTCCGTGGACGCTGCCGGCAATTCAACCAGATTTGAGTACAACGCGAGGGGCGAGCTGTTGAGGACCCTCTATCCTGACGGTTCGTTCAGGAAATGCTCATACGACGCTTTTGGAAACTGCGTCCGCGTCTCGGATTCTTGCGGGGAAGTCTCTTGGGCCGAGTACGATTCGTCTTCGAGGGTGACGAGAAGGGATTCGAGGCCTTTCTCTTCGCCTGAGGAATACAGCTACGACTATGCCGGCAGGCTGCTTTCGGTCGTGAAGAACTCTGTCGTCCTTGAGAGGTACGAGTATTCGCCGGACGGAAAGACGACATCGATAATCGATTCTCGCGGAAACAGGAGCGTCTATTCGACTGACGGTTTCGGGCGTGTCGTCTCCGAGAAAAACCGCCTGGGCTATTGTTCAAGCAGAAAATTCGACAGCGAGGGAAGAATTTCGTCGGAAACTGATTTCGAGGGAAGGACAAGCACTGTCGAGAGGACCTTCAACGTGAACGGGGGCAGGCATTCAGTCAGGACGAGCTTCCAGGACGGCGGCTTCTCCTATGCCGAGTACGACGCCATGGACAGAATCGTGCTCGCGAAAAATTTGGACAGCGAGATTCGCTATGAATACGACGCTTTTGGAAATCTCTCTTCGCTGCACGATGTCGTTTCCGGGGTTCGCGTGAAATACAGCCACGACAGGAACGGCCGCGTCAAGCGCATCACAAGCCAGGGTGGAATCGAGAGGGACTTGTCCTATTCGTATGGAAAAATCGGAGAGACGACGAAAATCGTGGATTCTGTGCGGACAGGCTCGCTGCCGCTCGTCACCGAAATAAATTTCTCCTATGACAAACTCGGAAGGGAGACTTTCAGGCGTTTTTCATCGGGCGAAACGCTCTCGTCTTCGTACGACAAGGCTGGCCGGCTTTCTTTGCGCGTGGGGCGCGACTGCCAAGGTTCCGTCGTCTTCGTGGACGGCTCTGTGTACGGTTCAGACGGCCACCTGACCCACTCGGTCGATTCGAACTTGGATGTGAGGTGCTACGGCTACGACAAGGACGGGCGGATTTCTTCCGTTTCCTATCCGTATTCGGACGCGCTCAAGAAGCACTTCGAGGATGTCTTCATTGAAGCCACCGGCTCTTCTCCGTCGGCGGCCGATGTCTCAAGGCTCGCATTGAAGTCCGCCGATTTCGGAAAAATACAGGACCTGCTCTCGGCCTCTCTCGTCGGTTCTCTCTCAGGCTTCGGGAACACTCTCGAGGAATCCTTCTCCTACGACAGCGAGGGAAATCTTGCCGTCAGAAAAACGCCTGTCGGAAAAATCCACTACGGCTACGACGCGGAGAACAGATTGTTGGCGGCCGGAAGCTCTCCGTCGCTTGGCGGAATGTCCATAGGCTACGACAGGAACGGCAACATGACGAAGCGCGTCACCACGTCTTCTTCATGCGTGTTCGAGTACACCGCCGGAAACAGGATGAAGAGGGCCGTTGTCAGTTCTGTTGAGGGCGGAATCTCTGACATTTCATACGGCTACGACTTTTTCGGAAGAAGAATTGCTTCTGGCGCAAAATCGACTGTCTTTGACGGATTCAGCCTGCGGGAGCTTTTTACGAAGGACTCTTCGCTTGCCGAAGATTATGCGCCGCAGTCTTCTTCATCGGGAAGGGGAAGTGGAAGCCGCTCCGGGGAAAACTCGGTCTCGGCTTCTGGAAGGTATGTTTTCATTGATGACGAGGGGGATGGTCCTGCGTCCGCCCAATCTTCGTCGAACGCAGGGGGAAGCAGGGGTGGCTCGTTCGCTTCGGTCGCTCCGGTCTACGCTTCGGGCGTGTCTCCTGTCAGTTTCTCTTCTTTCACCGACTCTTCGTCTGGTCTTTCCGGCAGCAGCGTCTTGATGAGCGATTTGTCTGGAAGCGTGAGGGCGGCAATCGGAGAGGACGGGCTTGTCGCTTCTGTCGACTACGACATTTTCGGGGCGGGGGTCGGTTCTTCAAAAACTGTCTATTCATTTGTCGGAAAACGGTTCGATGAACATTCCGGCACATACGACTTCGGCTATCGCGATTATATGTCGCGCTTCGCCAGG